>CAZCCB010000001.1:0-3143 GCA_964497155.1 uncultured Nitrososphaerota archaeon
TTGTTGATATAGACTTTAAACAAACTGCAGAAGAGTGTCATACCTATGAATTTAGCTTAACTCTAGACTTCGTACAGTGGAATAAGGCTTAGAATTAAGTAAATGGCTGGTGATAACATGAACGCCCATAAATCAAGCATTCTGGCATTACTATTAGTTCTAGCATTATCAGTTGTTGGGATAGTCTATGCTCATTGGAGCGATATGGTGACAATTCAAGGAGACATTAAGATGGGAAGCCTAACTCTAGCATTTGATTGGGCTGAACCACCACATAGTACTGAGTATTATTGGAATAATTCACAATTAACTGAGGGAGAATGGCTAGGTAAGGATGTTGGAAATTGTAGTAGCTGGTATGAAGATGAAATTACAGATGTACATACTGGAAAGAAGGGTTATAAGAAGCTCGTAATTGTAATTAATAATGCATATCCACAATACGTAGTTAGGACAACATTTAAATTACATAATATTGGAACAATACCATTATGTTTAGTAGGATTCAATATTACTGGTGAAAAGAGAAATGCAACTGGGTATTTAATCTATAATCTATTATGGTATGATCCCGATGGAGACTATATCGGCGATCTATATGAGGATGTAAATAACAATGGAGTTGTCGATGCAGGAGATATAAAAGTTATATGGCTTGAAATAACCAATCAATTACCATACCAAATAGATCCATGCCGCACCCATAAATGTGAAATAGACCTTGAATTCTATCAAGAGGCTGAGGAATGCCATACATATAAGATTTACATTGAAGTAGTGGCAATACAATGGAATAAAGCGTAATTATGAGTGGTGATTTAATGTTTAGAAACCTAAATTCCTCCCATTTTTTACTTATATTTGTCATATTGGGTTGATGATCATGAATAAGAGTATTATTTTAATGATTAGCATTATTATTGTTCAAATTTCTCTGTACCTATATAGTCCTTCAGGATATTATGCCTATATATTTCCATCCTTATGCTGGTTATTTATAGCCTTCATAGCAATTTTATCATGTAATTTTAAGGAGATATTATTAAGCTTTAATAGGATAATTTTAATAATTGCCTTTCTAGCATCCCTATTTCAAATTATTTCGGAAATTGATGGAGGTCTCTTCACAAAGTATGGTAGAAGCCCAGTCGTTCTAACTCCAATGAATATTATTCTCAATTTAATGATGATTTCAACATCACTTATAGGGACAGAATTTTCGAGATCATGTATTTTAAAAACTTATGGTAAGAAGAATCCAGTAATTTTCTTCGTAATTACATCTATAATATATAGTCAAACATTAGCTTTAATAAATATGATTTATACTCCATCAAAACCATTATTAATTATTGAATTTATAGGTTCCAAATACCTTCCAGCTTTCGCAATGAATATGCTTGCTTCATATCTAGCAATTATATCTGGACCATTAGCTTCAATAGCATATCTCGCTCCATTAAAAATCTTTCAATGGTTTTCTCCAATACTTCCGAATTTATCATGGGGCTTTGAATCCCTAATAGGCGTTCTAGCTCCAACTATAAGTTTGATAGTTATTGACCATGCTATCCCTGAAAGCCTATTAAGAAGTGCTGGATTTAAAATTGAATATAAAAGTAAATGGAGTAAAGATAGTTCTTTCGGGATAATATTAACGAGCATGCTATCAATTCTAATAGTTTGGCTTGGAACTGGATTACTGGGTATTTATCCATCAATTGTTATGAGTGGAAGTATGAGGCCGACAATGGATGTGGGTGATATTGCCCTAATAATTAAGGTTCCAACTAATAAGATTAAGTCTGGAGATATTATTCAATATTTTACTCGTAATGGAATGATTCTTCATAGAGTTATTGAAATTAAGAATGGATTATTTGTAACTAAGGGTGATGCCAATAGTATGGTAGATTTTAAACCTATTCATCCAAGTCAAATTAGAGGTAAACTTTTATTAGTGATACCTAAAATTGGATGGATTTCAATATATATGAAGCGTATAATATTCTTCCTTTCAAATAACTTTACTTACATAAACTTCGACTTGCTGATTTCTTTAATAATAATTGCTTCATTCACCTCCTCATATTTATTTCATATTAAGTCAAGTAGGAAGAGAAGATATGGTAGGTGGAAATGATGAGAATTAGCCATAAAATTTCATTAACAACTCTTCTCATCCTATTAATTTTACTCATTAATGGAGTTGCATATAGTTCATGGAGAGATGAAGTACAAATAATTGGTAAGGCTAAAATTGGTAAGAATCATTCAAAAATAATTCATTATAGATTAATTCATTGCCACTGCCACAATTTCTCATGTATAATAAATCAAATTAATGATCTCTCTCTCCAAATTAAGTGTAATAATATATCAAATAATAATCACTTCCTAATTTATGTGATCATAAAGAATGTTGGCTCAATACCGGTGAAGATTAATGATTTAATATTACGTTTAATTGAGGGGGGAGATGAGGGTAAACTTAAAATTTGCATGGCATACTTAAATAGTTGTAATTCAATTACAATTAATGATCTACATAATAATTTAGATTGCCATTGTTATAATTGGTTTCTAAATGAATCTCTATATAGAATTCAGTTATCAAGAATTTTAGATCCAAAATGTAAGCTTTATGTATTAATTAGATTTAAGCTTAAATTAAATTGTCATGATACTATTGAAGAACTTAAATTTACAATGAACTTTAAAGCTTCAAGATGGAATGAGGAGGGATAATTATGCACAAGACTTTTATATCAGTTTATAGTTTTAATTATCATTATATTGTGAGGTTAGAAAATGGTTGTTTCTAAAAGTAAAATTCTATTCTTAATATTAATATCAGTAGTATTAATAGTATCTTCAACAATTATGATTCTAATTGTATCTGGAAAACCAATGGTTGAAGAGAAAGAAAACATATTATGCTACTATGAGGCATATAGTAAGTATAATTATATTGCACATTTATTACCAAACTTGATATATGATAATGCAAGTACACTTGGTCCTGGCGAAGGAACATTATTCCTTAAAATAGTTAAAAGAATAGACCTTTATTATACATTTATATTTAAGGTTAATAAGCCTGCAAATACAATTTTCACATACAATTTTGAGATGGACATTAC
>CAZCCB010000001.1:3153-13923 GCA_964497155.1 uncultured Nitrososphaerota archaeon
AGAAAGAAAATAATTCTCATACCTAAAAGCAAGATTAATGGAAATAATACTTTAGTTATGAATAAGAATTTCACTATTAATGTTAGAGAAACATTATCCAAAATTAGGAGTATTGAAGATGAAATTGAAGTTTATTCAGGTGAGCATGAATTATTGTTAACCATAAAGTCTCTTATCATATCCTCAACGAAAACTGGAATGATTAATCTACCAATTAATCATACTTTAAGAGTGAAGTTTAAGCATGGAGCTGGTGGACATGTAATTAGTATTTCAAATCTAGAATATAGGAAGCCAGGCTATATTACTAGTAAGAGTATTTTGGTTCATGAAGATATTAAACAGCAATTATATGCTTCATATATAGTTTTAGGAGCTGGAATATTCTGTTTAACACCATCAACTTATCTCTACTTAGCTGATAAACGTAAGAAAGTAAAGAAAAACATTGATTCAATAGTGAAACCATTAAAAGATTATTTAATTGAAATCAAAGAATTACCAATTGAAAGAGAAAAAATGCAATTTATTGAAGTTAATAGTATTAAGGATTTAAGTAAAATGGCTGAAGGTATGGGTAAACCAGTTTTAATGAAGAAAATTAATGATAGAAGCGCGGAACTCTATTTAATTGATGGAAACATAATCTATAAATTGCCGATGGAAATAAGTGAATAAGCATATTCTCCATCCATATTTAATTAATAAAATCTTTGGTAAATTGTTCTGAATATATTCCCTATAATTTTAGCTAAGTTAATTAATAGTATTGAATAGATTGGAATCATAGCAATTTATATTTGAATTAATTTACGCCCTGCACTCTCTTTGATATTTCCTCTATAAATCTACTAATTCTCTTTAAAGCTTGTTGGACATGTTCTTTACTACACCATCCCTCATAGAGGCAAATATGCATAGCTATAGCTTGCGCCCATGCATCACTAACCCATTCTCCAAGCTCTTCCATTAATTTCTTAGAATAATCCCATAAATCTCCATGACCCCTTAATCTCTCCCCATCCTTCCATTCAGCATAAGCCTTAATCGATAAAGCTGCTGCACCCCAAGATTTCTCAGCAGCTTGTCTCACATCCCCTTTCTCGAGTTCCTCCATTGACTGCTCCAATAATTCTTTAGCAATTTCAATATACTCTCTAACTCCATCAGTGGGATCAAAATCTCTAAGTGTAAGCTCTAAGACATATTCCTCAAAGCTCAAACCCAATTTTCTAGCCTTTACCTGTAACTTATTTACGAGACTTCTCGGAAGCTTAATGGTGAAAGTTGGATTCATTAAATATGCCTTCACCATATCAGGTTTAGCCATAGTCGTAGGAACACAAGAGCCGAAGTACTTGACAAGTATATCTTCATATGGCTTCTCAAGTATTGCATTACCACGTTCACCAGAGAACGCATTCTCCCCTAAAATTTATTCTAGAAAGAAATTTTAGGGAGAGATCTTCTAAGCTCTTCAATTCTTAATTTTCTCCTAGGAACTCTTGCGAGTATAAAGTATTCTCTTTGAGGTATTAATTCCATGAAGTCAACATCCTTAAAGAAAAGCCATATGAAGGCTGCTAGTTCTGCTATACCCTATAATTACACCAAGAGATATGGTAATTATTAATGGATGCACCGCTAAATTATCCCTGAAATAGAAGAAGAACACTACTAGAGTTATGAGTAAATTTCACTTAATGTATATGCGAGAGCATGGTTAAAGAATAAGTATCTTGTAGCTAAGTTTTTCTTCAGATTAAATATAGCACTATCCCTCTTTCACTACAATTTTATATTTTAATGCATTTTAATTATAAGTAAATTTTTCAATAAAATCTTAATTAATTCTTTTTTCTCCTCCCTATAATATTAAGTGGCGGGCCCGCTGGGATTTGAACCCAGGACGATCGGCTCCGGAGGCCGATGCTCTATCCATGCTGAGCTACGGGCCCATTATAATTTTAGCGCTGGTTTTAATAGAATTATTGTCTATTACTTATTTGGGCGATAAAATTGGGTAAGGTTAAGAAGGGACAATTATGCAGTATTGTTAATTGTAATGAGAGGGCAGTTAGATCTTTATCTTCATCTGAAGCCTTAAATTATCTATCTAAACTCAATTTAAAGGTTAAGGATTCCAATTCAAGAAGAATATATCTCTGTGAAAAGCATTATAAGATGTATAAGAAGGCTTCTAAGAAGAATAGAATGTTCGAGAAGTGGTGGAGAGGCTTATGAAAAATTTTAGAAATAAGAGGAAGATCAGGCAATCTAAGCTTTCTGAATTTGAAAGTGAGGATGAGGAATTTGAGGAAGTAGAGGAAGTTGAGGTTATTGAAGCAATTCCATTTGAAGTTGAACAACCAATTAATACTGGTCCATGTATATTGCTTTCAGTTTCATATGATGGCTCTAAAGGTAAAGCTTTATGTAAGCTTTATGATCCTGAAAATAATAAGGTTTATTTTTGGTATGATAATACTGGTCATAAACCTTATTGCCTATCAGATTTACCTCCCGATAGAATTAAGAGGCTTCCAGTTGTTACACATCCAGGTTATAGGCATGTTGAGGTTATTGAGAAATATGATCCATTAAGTGATAGAGTTGTTAGGATGTCTAAAATTATTGCTGAAGATCCACTATCAATTGGCGGCGGCCCTAAGAGCATTAGAGATTTACTTCCAAAGGCTTGGGAAGCCAGAATTAGATATCATAATTGCTATATTTATGATAGACAGTTAATTCCAGGGCTCTTCTATAAAATTGAGAATGGAGATTTAAAGTTTATCCCATATGAGGTTCCAAGCGAAATTAAAAATGAGATATTAAAGTACTTTAAAGATGAGCCTAAGGAAGTTAAGGATATTCTTGAAGAATGGCTTCCACTATTCCTATGTCCTGCACCAAATATTCCTAGATTGGCTATAGATATTGAAGTTTATACTCCTCAACCTGATAGAATTCCAGAGCCATCGGAAGCTAATTACCCAGTAATATGTGTTGCATTTGCATCTTCAGATGGACTTAAGAAAGTATTCTTATTGAAGAGAAGTGGATTGGAATTTGGATCTAAATCTGCTCTTCCAAGTGATGTTGAATTAGTGTTTTTTGATAATGAAAGGCAATTAATTATTGAGACATTTAAGTTAATGACTTCATATCCAATAGTACTTACATTTAATGGTGATAAATTCGATTTAAGATATTTAAGATATAGAGCATCTAAATTAGGTATTCCGCGTAGGGAAATTCCGATAATTCTAGGTAGGCAGTCGTCACATATAGTTACTGGTGTTCATATTGATTTGTATAGATTATTTGCAAATAAGTCAGTTCAAGTTTATGCATTTAGTAATAAATATAAGGATGTAACTTTAGATGCAATTGCCCATGCATTACTTGGTATAAGTAAAATTCCAATCGATAGATTAATAGCTGAATTAACTTATTTCGAATTAGCTGCATACTGTTTTAGAGATGCTGAAATAACATTACAATTAACAACATTTGATGAAGATTTAGTTCTTAAACTAATAATCCTGCTAATGAGAATTTCGAAATTATCAATGGAAGATGTAACTAGGCAGGGTGTTTCAGGTTGGATTAAAAATATGCTTTACTTTGAACATAGAAAAAGAAATTACCTAATTCCAGAGCGTGAAGATATTTTAGCCATTAAGGGTAGAGCTGTAACGAGAGCTATTATTAAGGGTAAAAAGTATATGGGTGCAATTGTAATTGAACCTAAGCCAGGTGCATTCTTCAATGTAACTGTTCTCGACTTTGCAAGTCTATATCCTTCAGTTCTATATAGATGGAACTTATCCTATGAAACAATTAATTGTCCACATAAGGAATGTAGGGAAAATAAAATTCCAAATTTACCGCATTGGATTTGTAAAAAAAGGTTAGGATTAACTTCAACCATAATTGGAATTTTAAGAAATATTAGGGTTTATTGGTTTAAACCAAAATCTAAAGATAAATCCCTAGATGAAGCTACTAGAAGCTGGTATTCAGTTGTTCAGAGAGGTTTAAAAGTTATTTTGAATGCAAGTTATGGTGTTATGGGTAATGAAGTTTTCCCACTTTACTGTCCACCAGTAGCTGAAAGTACAACTGCTTTGGGAAGATATATTATTTCTAAAGCAATTGAAAAGGCTAGAGAAATGGGTTTAGAAGTTATTTATGGTGATACTGATAGCATTTTCCTACATAACCCTACACAGGAGCAAATTAGAGAGCTGGTTGAATGGGCTAAAAATAAATTTAGAATAGACTTGGATGTAGATAAAATTTATAGATATGTTACTTTCTCAGGATTAAAGAAGAATTATTTAGGGGTATTTGATGATGGCTCCGTTGATATTAAAGGTTTAGTTGGTAAGAAAAGAAATACTCCTGAATTCCTAAAAATAGCATTCAATAATGTTGTTAAAGTGCTAAGTGAAGTGAAATCTCCAGAAGATTTTGAGAGGGCTAAGGAGAAAATTAGAGCTATTGCTCAGGAATGTTATAGGAAGCTTAGAGAGCATAAGCTTTCACTTGATGAACTTGCATTTAGAGTTAAGCTTTCAAAACCATTAAATCAATATGTAAAGACAACACCTCAACATGTTAAGGCAGCCAGACTTCTTGAGAGATATGGTAAGAAGCTTGGTGCTGGAGATATAATTTCATATGTTAAAGTTAAAGGTGAAATTGGGGTTAAACCTGTTCAATTGGCTAGAATTGATGAAATTGATATCAATAAGTATTTAGGCCATATGGAAACTACATTTAGGCAAGTATTAGAGGCTATTGGAATTAATTTTGATGAGATATTAGGGGTAACTAGTCTAGACCTTTTCCTAAGGAAGCGGTGGTAAATTTATAATTTTCTATGTGAAATTACTCCCCCAATAAATCCTCCCATTAATAGTTCTGGCAAAGTATATAGTATTGGGGTTGGTATTGATAATAATGCTGTGAATATGAAGTTTAATATAAATGCTGCAAATCCAACTTCAACTCCAACTCTAACTCTATCCCTATAAGCCTTATTTGCAACCAAATATGCACCAATTAATCCACCAATGAAATATGAGGTCATAATTGATATTTGGAGAGCTATTTCATTTATTAATGCTATTTCAAATAGATAGGAGGATATCGCTATTGCAAACCATCCTGGAGCATTAGCTAGCATTGCACCAGCTAAATATTCATCGAAATTTGGCATTCTCCCCCTTATTTTCATGATATCACCATTAAATCCTCAATCCTTATTAATATCAATTACACTATTTAACTTGATTACTAATTTAAAGGTGGTTATTAATGAGTAATATAATAGACGAATTCATTAATGATAATAAAATTTTAAATAGAGTTAAAGTTGAGGATTATCTTTCTGTTTATCTTGAACTGCGTCCCTGCTCATTCTTTACAATTCCAGCTGAACTTCCAAATGCAAATGAAATTGGAAGGAAAATTGATGAAGAATGTAGACAAGACTTAATTTTAATAATGGGTACTAGAGATTTAGGTTTACGCGGTGAAATGATTATAAAATTGAGGAATAAGATTAGAAAACTAATGAAAAAGTATGTTTTTAAATCTGAAATTTTTAAGGCTCATGAACGATGGGCTAAAATTTTAGATTTAAAAATGAAAATTGAGGAAGTTAGGCCGAGTATATATGAGGTATTTTTATATAGAGATTCAAGTATCGGTAAGAGATTAAAGAAACTATTTAAGATTAGACATGATATTAGGAAGGCTATATTGAGACTTAAACCATTAACTCTACCACCATCGCTACTTGTTTACCCGGAGGAATTATCCAAAATTTATGTTACTGAATTAGGTGAATTGCTTGGTTACCCTAAATGCTGTATTGAAAGATATGCTGAAGATAGGAATTCCAATATTTACGTCGAAGAAAGGGCTTCTAAGCAAATTAGAGAATTAAAGCTTTCTGGTGGTTCACCAAATATTTATGCTTATTTTGTCAATGGTTTCATACCTTGTTCACCTACATGCAGTAATGCAATTGCGAAGGGTAAGGAAATCTATGAAGCATTAAATAAACTTAATCCTAAAGCTGGCGAATTTTATCTAAAATGTTTAAAAAGTAATATGAATATTGTTGAGAATTACCCTCAACTAATATCTAAATATAGGCGTGAAATAAATTCTAGAGCTAAAAGCTTATTATCATTTATGTAGAAATAGAAATAAATTTAGCCTTAATAATTATTTAATTGAGTAAATTGGTGAGATAATGTTTACACCTGAAACTTTTGAATTATCCCCAGAACGTAAAAAGGCACTTATTGATAAAATTGCAACTGAAATTGTTAAGAGAGGACTTGAAACACCTGCAATAATGTTTCTTGAAACAATTAAGCCATTAGCTTGGGTTGGAGCTGAACTTTCAATAGTATATGTAATGCCTTTCGTTAAAGCTTATATTCAACATCCAATTGTTGATGAGATAGTTGCACTTTTCCATGATAGAGATGCAATAGAACAGCTAATTAGGAGAATAGAAGAATTAGTTGAGCTTGAAAAGGAAAAAGAGAAAGCCCTTAAAGAGGCTAGGAAGAGGGAGAAACAATTAAAGCAGGCTGGTAAAAAGAAGAGACGTTGGTGGATTTTTGGTTGAATTATTCTTCTATTAACTCTTTCTCCAATGTCATTTCTGCAGCCCAATTGACTACTTCTTTCATAATGTTTTCTCCAACATCTGGCACTACCACTAAAACTTTATAGTCTTTATAATTTTCTTCAGCCCATTCATTATCATATGAAATTATGTATACTGGAAGTTCAAATGAAGCTGTTTTTGAACTAGTTCTCCTTAAATTATATTTAGAATATATTTCATACTCCTCTTTGGTTATTGGTAGATTAACTTCTACTGGATATTTATCCCTTATAATTATGAAGTCTGAGCGATTTAAATCCCAAATTTCAAGAGCCTTCTTAGCAACATTTCTTACAATTTCATTTAATTTTCCTTCATATCTTTCAATTATTGATGCCTTACCTTTCTCAGATGAAATTACTGCAATTTTATCCTTAGTCATTAAATTATCCTCCTAATGCTTCCTTAAGTATCTTTTCAGCTTTTTCTAGATCTGGTTGACCTTGTGGTGTTAATGGAACCCGTGACATTACATACTTTATTTCTCCATTATCATATCTAATGAATACTTGTGGAATATCTATTCCACCATATTCATTTTTAACTCCATATTCACATAAGAAATCATAATCCTCCTTCTTTTCTTCAAGTTTAATTCCCATTTCCTTCGCTACTTTTTTACATACTTCCTTAACATAGTTACTTGCTTTCTCCCAATCTGCAATTACCATTATTATTGCCTCTGGTTTAGCCATCCACTTCACCTCATATATTACTATGCGTGTTCTACCATTTATCCGCATTATTTAAGGATTATGCAGTCCATATTGCTCGAAATTTTTAAATATACAAGAATGAAGTTTGAATTAACCATTTGGAGATGATTTTGTGTCTGGAAAGAGGAAGTCCTCTAAGAGTAGTAGGGGTAGGAGAAAAGGTAGAATAAAGCCTGCATATTTATTGCCAAAGCCAGTTTCCATAGGTGATGAAGTTACAGTTAAAGTTGAGAGTCTAAGTAGGAAGGGTGAAGGTGTAGCTAGAATTAAGGGATACGTAATTTTTATTCCAAATACTAAGCCCGGTGATGAAGTAAAAATAAAGATTACTTCAGTTAAGCCTGCATTTGCTACTGCTGAAGTTGTCGGTAGCGAAATTAATTCTACTTAAATGTGAATCCACACTTAGTACATGGTGCATATCTAATTATCTTCACTTTTCTTCCTCTTTTCTCAATGATTTTTGGTAGTTTTGCTCCACATTTAGGGCATTTCATAGCCTTTGGAAATTAATCGAAAATAATATTTATTTCTTTTCAGCGTCCAACTTTGGTGAGTATAGTTGAGTAGGCGGAGGGCTAGAGTCGAAGAGAAAGTTAATATTGAAGGTATTTCTGAAGATGTTAAACATATGATTGTTTATGAATGGGCACATTACACTATTTCAATGGATGAATTAGCTAGAAAATATGGCTTAACGTGGGATCAAATATATGAGATCATAAAAAGTGTTCCAACGAGACTATTATGGAAAAGACCTAAGGAAAAAGTTAGATAATCAGCGCAGCTCACATAGTAGCGGCATCATCATACATCAGAGCTTTGACCCTAGATCATAGCTGCGCTGATGGCTCAGAGACAATTTTCTTCATTAAACTCAGTTCCCGAGTTCTTCTTCATAGCCAATCAAATATATTGTAAATTTAATTATATTTCTATTGGCTATGTCTATGGAATCTCTAAAAGAACTTGGGAGAGGTACGTATACTTTAGTAATTAAAGTAAATGAGGATTTAAAAATCGTTATTGGTAAGCTTGGTTCAATAATGTTTTATAAAGGAATATATTGTTACATTGGATCAGCATTAGGTCCATCAAATTTAAGTCTCTATATGAGGGTAAATAGGCATTTAAATAAAGTTAAGAAATTAAAATGGCACATAGATTATTTAACCTCTCATGAAATGGTATCAATAATTGCTATAATTGCTGCTAAAACTCAAGAAAAATTTGAATGTAGAATAGCATCTCTAATTAATAAGAGCAATAAAGCTATCCCAATAGTGAAATTTGGTTCAACAGATTGTAGATGTATTAGCCATCTATACTATTTCAAGAATATGCATGAAGATGAAGTCATAAAACTTATTGCTAATATTTATTCACATTTAGGATTATTGCCAAAAATAATTTCACTTAAATAATCATAATTATGAGCTAATCATCACTCTAATCCATAATATTAGCATAAATATTAGATCTCCAAATAATATCGATATTATGAATCCTAGGAATATAAAAATTATCATCGGCAATCCAGGTGTAACCCAAATTTTTCCACTTATCAATCCTTTATCAGCATATTCTAAAATCTTTTCTAATTCTTCTTCTCCGAATGAAATTCCTATTCTTATCTTTACTTGCCTCTTTATTTTTCCATTATGAATTGAAATTTCCTCAATTGGATATATAAATTTTTTACTTCTCAATTTTTCTATAGGAATTCTATAACTTGTTATTATAATTAATATTTTCTTTAATAAGTTTATATTTTCAATTTCTTCAAAAATTTTCTCTCCCTCTATAATGTCAATTAGATTCTTAATTAATATAAGTATTGAGACTGAGAGTGATAAGATTATTGAATTATTAAGCATGGCTAGTGGTATTATTGGATGTGAATTATAATTCCGCAATCCTATATGCCTACTAGTTGGGATTAGTATGCTCAATGCCATTAAAGCTTTCGAATCAGCTCCACCAAATAGGTCTAAATAGAATAATGTAAATCCAATGGTGAATGAAAGAGCTATGGAAATTATCATTAATATTAATTCATAGCTATTAATATGAGTAGTGGTTAGTTCGATTATTATGGAGATTAGACCTATTAATGTCATTATCATCCAAATTTTATCATCTATCTCCCTATACTTCCAATCACTCCATGAAGCATATGTAAATAGAATTATTGCTGATGTTAATCTAATGATTCTTAAATATTCATTAATCATCATGATCTCCAATTTAAATTGAATTAAATAGTAAATAAATACTTCAATAATCGAAGAACATATAGATGAGATTTTATAAATTACGTTTCGGTGCGAATATGAAGCTCAGGTTTGGTAAGCATAAGATTACATGCCCATACTGCGGATTTACCTTTGACCTATCCTATGCAAGAACATTTGCATGTGCTGGATGTCCATCATCAGTTACTGGTTCATGTGGATATGTTAAATGTCCTAAATGTGGTAGGGAATTTCCGTTAACCTAAATGGATTTAAATAGTTTTTAAAGGAAATTTATGGTGGGCTTATTCGCACTGTAGCTTATGCTATTTCATTAATGATCTCATTAATCACCCTAATGCTAATTGGTAGAATGATTAATGAAACATTTCAATCAGTAAATGTTCATGCAGCCCAAAAAACTTTAGATTTAGTATGCTCAAGAATTGCAACATCAATTTATAGGTCATATTTATTAATGAATAAAGATGTTTCATTAAGAAATCTTGAATTTCAACTCGAAATACCGACAAGAGCTGGAAATGACTATTATAAAATTGAAGTAAAATCTAAGGGAGATAAAGTACTTATAATGGCTTGGACAGTTAATGGCAAGATATCCTCCAATTTTACATTGCCAATATCAATATTAAAAGCTAAAGGAATTATTTCAAGTTTAAATGGAAAAGTAATTATCCATCTATATTCATCGAATTCAGGTATAATAGTTAAGTTACGTGAAAGGTGAAATTTAATGTCAATTGAAATAGATTTAATGTCAGCATTTGGAATAACATTAATTTCAATAATATTAGCATTCATTTTCTCAAACACGATTATCATGAATACTAAATCAATAACTAATGAAATTCAAGATAGAGCAACTGCCATAAGAATAATTGAAACCCTATGCCTGAGTCCTGGAATTCCAAATAATTGGGAATTTAATTTAAATAGAGTCAAACAATTAGGATTAGCCTCAGTAACTAGCCATAATATCTACACTCTTTCAAAAAATAAAGTTTTGAGATTAAGTAAAATTGATGAAAAATCAATCTTAAACTTACTTAATGCTTCTCCAAATAAATTTAGAATTAAAATTATAATCAAGAAATTACTT
>CAZCCB010000001.1:13933-99777 GCA_964497155.1 uncultured Nitrososphaerota archaeon
CTCAGAAAAGTTAATTGAAATTGGAAGTGCAAATCCATTAAAATCAATTTATGTTTCCAGAATTATTACAATAGATAATGAACTTTACATTATCAAAGTTTTTCTAGAGAGGATGAAATGATGATTAAAGGTCAAATGAAAGTATTAGAATCACTCCTATCCCTATTACTAGTACTCCTATTCACTATTCTCGTTACTTATAATTACATGATGTCAATTAGAAGTTTAGACTTGGAATCCAAGGAATTAAAGTATTCAATATTATCGGCATTAATCAAATTAGATAGTTGCGGATTTTTAAGTAATATAATTGAGAATGAACATTGGAATGAACTCTATGATATTTTAAGAGAATTAATTCCTAATCGAAATTTTCAATTAATAATTCTAAATGAAAATTTTCAAATTATAGCTAAATTAGGAACATGTAATGATATTGCCTTTACAATTTCCTATGTAATAGTTTCAAATAATATTTCATTCTATGAGGTGAGAATAATTGTTGAATCTAAAAAATAATATCTTCAAAGGACAAGCATTTGCATTAACTTCAATAATAATTATATTATTCATCATTCTAATTGGAGGAATAGCACTTCAACCATTAATATGTGAAGATATTGACATTTCGAATACCATGATAATTAATGACCTAAATATTTGCATGAGCAGACTATTCATCAAAGTTATAGTTGAATCTTCAAAATATGGTGAGAGTACAGTCTTCATAAATAAATTAAATAAGTTTCAAGAATTCCTCAATAAAACCATAAGTAAAAATTATAACTTAAAGTTCGACTGGAATGGTGGAATATATTTCAATTGGAATTCATCAATCTCATTCACTAAAGCATTTCTCAATATGAAAATTTCTGGTAAAAATTTTAAAGTAATTAAGCAATATAGTTATAATTTCATAGTCAAAATATTACATTCAATATGGATTAATTCATCACTTAATGTGAAAATTAAAGCTTCATTAAATAATAAGCCAATTAAAGTTAACGTATTAGCATTCCTAATTAAAGTCAATAATACATGGATTAAAGTTAATTCATCATATATAATGATTGATACTGGTCAAATACATGTCCATTATAATGTATCCATACCGCCTACTTTTATTTATGGGATAATTTCAGATATAAATGGGGTTATAGTTAAAATTAAATGTGAAGTTAAATCAGCCTGAATTATTTGAAGGTGAAATTATTGAGTATTAAATTAAGATTTGGACCTGCAGGTAAACCAATAAAATTCAAAGGTAAATCTGAAAATGTACCTAAATTTCTAGCTGAAATCGGATTAAATGCATATGAATATCAAGCAGTTAGAGGAGTTAGAATTAATGAGGAAAAAGCTAGATTATTAGGGGAGAATGCTAAAGAATTCGATATAAAATTAACCTTACATGCACCATATTACATAAACTTATGTTCAACAGACGAATCAATATTAAATGCAAGTAAAAAACGATTAATAGATTCACTTAGAGCAGCAAATTGGATGAATGCAAAATTAGTAGTTTTCCATCCAGGGTATTATGGGAAATTGAGTTCAAGTGAAGCTTTAGATGTATGTATTAATGTACTTAAAGATGTAATTGAAATAGCTAAATCAGAAGACTTACTTAAAAATGTTTACTTAAGTCCAGAAACAACTGGAAAAGTTAAACAGTTTGGAGATTTAAATGAAATTTTAAGTTTATGTGAGTCTCTCGATTATGTAGTTCCGACAATTGATTGGGCACATATACATGCTAGAGGTCAAGGAATAATAAATTCTAAGGATGATTACATGAAAATATTAGATGAAATTGAAAATAGACTTGGAAGTAAAATTGTAAATCAATTGCATTGCCATTTCACTAAAGTTGAATTTGGAAGTAAAGGCGAACTTACTCATCATCCATTAAGCTCTACTGAGCATGGTCCAGAATTCAAATATTTAGCTGAAATAATTGTTGAAAATGATTATAAATTTACAATAATTTCTGAGTCACCAATACTTGAAGAAGATGCATTATTAATGAAAAGTATTGTTGAAGAATTAAGGAGGAAACTTAAGTCATAATAATTCCTTAAATCTTTTTACTACAAATTTCTCATCTAAAGTTAATATGAATGGTGCCAATCTAGGTCCACTATCCCTACCTAACAAAACTTTGTATGCTGCTCTAAATGCTCTCTTAGACCCAATTTTAGTTACTTCTCTTGCAAGTCTATAGATCTCAAACTCTAATTCTTCTGGAGTCCAACTTTTCTCCTCAATCTTTTCTCCAAGTAGTCTCAAGAATTCCTTTTCTTCATCACTTAATTGATTAACAATTTCTTGTGGAACTTTATCTAAAATTTTTATCTTATATTCTTCTGGTGCATATTTCTCAACCCAATATTTAGCTCTCCTCAAGATTAATTCAATTTGCTTCAATTCTTCTTGACCTGGAATTTCCTTTAAATGACCAGTTCTAATTAGCTTCTTAGCTACAATTAATTCGAAATTCTCTTTCATAGGAATTAATTGTGATAGTATTGCTGCAAATCTATATGGAATCTGTATGGGCATTTCCTTTGGAGGCTCCTCATTATTGGCTATTTCATAACTCCTCTTCATATTAGCCTCAATTTTCGCCTCCTTAACCTTTTCAATTCCAAAATAAACTCTTTCAGCCTTATCATATTCATCTGAAAGTTGAGGTATTTTAATTGGACTAAATTCTAAATGTGTTAATGGCTTAGATGAGTAATACCAATACTTTAATACTTGAGGCTTAGCAACCCTTGGCCATTCATCGAAGTCAAATGATATTCCACCAGAACTTGACATAGCTCTACCTTCAACATAAACCCATTCATAAGCCATTCCAACCGGCGGTTCTATTTCAAGAATTTCCTTAGCAATAGCTACACAGCTATCCCTACTTCCACCTGGTGCTGCATGATCCTTTCCATAAGGTTCAAATGTAACATTTAATACTTTCCATAGGGCAGCCCATTCAAGTCTCCACTCAAGCTTACCCTCAGTTAACTTGACTCTACCAGTAGTATTACATTTTGGACATACAAATTCTACTTCTTCATCATCTAGGTCAACTGAAATTGCTTTCGTAGTTGAAATATTATGGCATTTTGGGCATAAAGGTTTAAATGGAATCCAATCTGGAGGATATTTAGCCCCCTTAAATCTACCAAGAACCTCCCTAGCCTTGTCTCTCTTCTCAATAAAAGTCTTAATAGTTTCAATCATTTCTCTACTATTATAAATTTCAGTTGTACTTACAATCTTTAGATTTTCAATTCCAAATTCATCTAAAACTTCATAAAATGGATTCATCCAATGGTCAACCCAATTTGAACAGCATCCCTCTGGACATGGGACATCAAGTATCCTAACACCCTTCCATTTACTCACAAATTCAGGCGTAACTAATGGCGGCTTAGCTTTAAGTGGATCTTGAGTATACACTACTAATAAATGTTCAACATCCTCTCCAAGCTTCCTTAACTTCCTAGCTACTGCAGCTTGAAGGAATATTTCACCTCTAGTTTTTCCTATATGAATTGGACCTGAAGCAGCCATACCTCCATTAATTACATGCCTTTTAAATCCAAATGAAAGTAGGCGTTCAACAGTAATATCAACCCAATGTCTAAATGGCTTCTCTTTTCTCATACTGCTTCATCCCTCAATGTTAAGTCAAGAAATTTAATCGATCTAGTCATAATTATACTTTCTCGTTAGAATAATATTATTATGACCTGAAATAATTAGTTCTATTCAGGTTGGGGATTAAATGCTAAATAGAATTAGAATTTACATTAACAGTTTAATTAACCCTATAGCTAGAATATTTATTAAAATTGGTCTTACTCCAAATATAGCTTCAATTATGGGATTAATATTTTCAATAATAGCTTCAGTAATGATAATTAAGAATAAGTTAATTTACGCATCAGCTTTAATAATACTTTCAGGTTTCTTCGATGTAATTGATGGAGCAATTGCCAGAATCTCCAATAAAGCTTCAAAATTTGGTAGTTTTTTCGATTCAATGATTGATAGATATGCTGATGCAATAATTCTCTCATCAATAATTTTCTCCTCTAAATGTGAAATTCTTCCTGGATTAATTGCAATGGTTGGGTCATTATTAGTTAGTTATGCCAGAGCTAAAGGTGAATCATTGGGCGTCAATATGGCTGGAATTGGATTAGCTGAAAGAGCTGAGAGATTAATAATAATTTCAATCGGTTTATTTTTAAATATGATGAATTACGCGATAATTCTATTAGCGTTCCTTACTCATCTAACGGTCTTAATTAGAAGCTACAAGGCTTGGAGCATACTTAGAGGGGAGAAGTATTGAAGAGAATATTTATAATAAAAGCTTCAAAAGCAATTACATCACCAAAATTTTCAATGAAAAATATTGCTGGAAGTAGCGGTAGATTAGATGTTGTCTGTAGATGTATATTAAATGCATTTAAAGTTAATGGGAAAATAAGAACCAACACTACTTTTTATGCAGTTCTAGAAGGTCCACCAAAACCATCAAAACTAATAATAGTTAATGGAGAAAAATTAATAAATTTCCCTAATAATGAAATTGAAGTTGCAAAAATTATTAGAGATTTATTAAAGATTGAGGAAGGTGAACATTCAATTTTCAAGGGATTTTCAATTATGAAAATGGATTTTAAGAAATTAATCAAAAATTTAAAGTCTCAAAAAAATTTAGAATTAATATATCTTCACCAAAATGGTAAAGATATTAGAAAATTTAATTTTAATTTAAATAAAAACTATGCTTTTATTTTGGGTGATCACATAGGCCTAGATCCATTCTCCGAGAAGTTTTTAGATTCACTTAAAATTCCAAGAATAAGTTTAGGTCCCGTAATATATCTATCTAGTCAATGTATAGTTATTGTTCATGAGGAGCTCGATAGATTTATTAAATCAAAATTATCTTAATGGCTGCCTCTTCTTACGCTCCTCCTTAGATCTAATCTTAATAATCCCCCTAAATATTGCACATGAAACACAATAATACTTAGTCACAGGATATCTCTGAATTATAGCCCCTCTCTTCCTTAATTCCTTAGCCAATTGAGGATCTACAGGTGAAACCCATCTAGTAACTCTTTTAGCTTTACTTCTAGGAATCCAAGCCCCACATGCATCGCACTGAACACGGTCCTCCTTACCCTTACTCCCCTTAGATCTACCCCTCGACTTACGCTTCTTAGGCAATTTAAATCCTCCATTCATGAATGCTATTCAATCCTAAATATTAGTCTTCCTCTAATTTTTATATGGATAACTATGATGATTCACGATATTGTAATAATTGGTCATATAGCAATTGATACCATTAAGCTTCCAAACAACATTAAATTTACTTCTCTAGGTGGACCACCAACATATGCTGGTTTTTCAGCTAAATTGCTTAATGCCAATGTAGCGATAGTTAGTAAGATTGGTTTCGACTTTAAAGATGAATATCTACTTAGATATGCTAGGGCTACAATATATGTAGATTATATCGGGAAAGTTTCACGGCCGACAACTAAATTTGAAATAATTTATGATGAAAATTGGCAGCGCAAATTAAGATTAATTTCTAAATGTGCTCCAATCAATTTTGATGATATTATCAATATTAAGTCTAAATCCTTTTTATTAGATCCTATTTGCCAGGAAATAGATGAGAAGATACTAACAAAATTTTCAGAAATTAAAGCGTTTAAAGTATTAGATATCCAAGGATTAATTAGGAGTTTTGATGAAAATGGGGATGTTAAATTAACTGCTTTTCCATTTGATTATAAATTATTAGGTCATTTCGATGTAGTTAAAGTTTCAGTTGATGAAGCATTAAAAGCTTTTAACTGCAATAATATTAATGAAGTAATAAGATTGCTTAAGGAATTTGGAGTTAAAATTATCATAATCACATTAGGGGGAAAAGGATTAATTGCTCATTTTTCATCGAAAGAATACTTCCTACCAGCTTATCCAGTTAAACTAGTTGATCCAACTGGTTGTGGTGATGCCCTTTTAGGTGCATTTTTGGCAAGTTATTTAAAAACTAAAGACGTAATTTATTCATTGGCAATTGGTGCAGCTTCAGCTTCATTTATAGCTGAAGCTTTCGGATCATCTAATTTTGGCTTTAAGAATGAAGTTGAAAGTAGAGCTAAATGGATTTTAAGAAATGTTAAAGTTGTTCAATAAGTATATGCAAGTCTCAGAATCTTCTTTGCCTCATTTCCGCAAATAGCACATTTACCATTAATTTCCTCTTTCAAATCTATTGCCTCCCCTAGAACTCTTGCACCAATTTCTTCTTCAGCCTTTAATCCACATTCTTCTTTACCGCACCAATAAAGTTCTATAATACCCTTTCTCTCCTCAAGTATTTTCTTAGCTTCCTCTAGATTTTCAGCTCTAAATATTTTCTCTCTGAACCATTTCCAAGCCCTATTTTTCAAGCTTTCCTCAAGCTCTTTCATTAATTTTCTTAAATAATCCTCAAGCTCATCGATTTTACATTGAACTCTCTCAAGAGTATCCCTACGAGAAATAGTCACGGATTTTTCCTCAACATCTTTAGGTCCAATTTCAATTCTAATGGGTACACCTCTAAGTTCCCAATCATAAAACTTGCTTCCAGGAGTAATATCCTCTCTATCATCATATTTAACTCTAAATCCAGCCTTAACAAGTATTCCATAAACTTCTCTACAAGCCTTATCCACTATTTCTTCAACACCCTTATAGGGTATTGGTATTATTACTATTTGAATTGGAGCAATATTTGGTGGAATTATTAACCCTCTATCATCACCATGAATTGAAATTAATGCAGCTATAACCCTCTCAGATATACCATAGCATGTTTGCCAAACATAATCATGAGTTCCATCAACCTTTAAATATGTAATATCAAATGCTTTAGAAAAATTTTGACCTAAATTATGCACAGTTCCAATTTGCATTACTCTTCCATCAGGCATTAATGTGTCAAAAGCAATAGTGTAAAGTGCTCCAGCAAATTTATCCCAACTAGGTCTAATATTAATGACATATGGTATGTAAAGTTCATCAAAAAATCTACTATAAATTTCAACAGCTTCTTTAATTTGCCTTTCAGAATCTTCAAATGTTGCATGAGCAGTATGTGCCTCCTTAAATGTTGTTATTTCCCTAACTCTAATTAATGGTCTAGTAGCCTTTGTTTCATATCTAAATACACTTACAATTTGATATATTTTAATTGGAAGATCTGCATGACTTTTAATCCATAACTTAAGCATTGGAGCTAATGCTGTTTCACTTGTAGGTCTTAATGCCAATTTAACATCTAAGTCATCATATCCTCCACGGGTAACCCAATATACCTGTCCTTCAAATCCCTTTACATGCTCAGATTCCTTGGCAAGTAATGTTTCTGGAATTAATAGTGGGAGTAGAATTTCATCATGACCAGTTGAATCCAAAAGTTTTCTAATAATTTCAAGAATATTTCTTCTTAATTTAAATCCGTATGGCCTCCATACTCCGCATCCCTTAATTGGATATCTATAATCATATAATTCTGCTCCATCCAGAACCCATCTAAACCATTCACTAAAGTTACTAGACCATTTTTCTCTTGTAGGTTTTGACATTATATTTCCTCCTCACTAAATATTAATGACAATATGTTCTGAAAATAAAGTTATTCTTATCCCAAAACTTATAAATTATCTTTTATCTAAATCGTTTTCGCAAGAGTGGTGAAAATGCCTTGTGGGGGGACTTAATACTAGCTGCCCCAATAGCCTTCATCATTATACTAGTAGTTTTCCTATTAATGTATTTGTCAGGAAATTTAATGGCACCTAAACATGAACATACACCTGATGAATTAGAGCCATATGCTTGTGGAGAAAAATTTCCTGCCGAGAGACTTCAAATGTCAATTCAATTATATAGATTCGCGCTTTATTTCACAATATTTGATGTTGCAGCCTTCATATTAGCATTAGCTACTAATGCACCATTAGTTGCTTTCATAATGTATGTAGCATTAATACTCTTAGCATTAATCATAATTCCTAAGAGGTGAAATTGTATGGGTATAATTAAATGGTCTAGGCTTAAGAGTCCATGGATATTATACATGTGTACTGGTGCGTGTAATGCATGTGATATAGAAGTTATAGCTGCACTTACACCTAGATTTGATGTTGAACGTTTCGGAATATTGTTGAAAGGTAGTCCGAGACATGCAGATGTTCTCGTTGTAACTGGTGCAGTTTCAAGGCATGTTGCTCCAAGATTAAAGAGAATATATGAGCAAATGCCTCATCCAAAATTTGTTATTGCAGCTGGTACTTGTGCATGTTCAGGTGGAGTTTACTGGGGCTGCTACAACGTTTTAGGCGGTATTGATAAGGTTATTCCAGTTGATATCTATATTCCAGGATGCCCAGTTAGACCAGAAGCTGTTATTGATGGTGTAGTTAAATTATTGATGAAATTAAAGGGAGGATAATTATGGAATTATCAAGGGAAGCTCAAATGGTTGATGATTTAAAGAGATACTTCGCAGATAAAATAGTTAAGGCTGAAATAGTTAGAGCTAGGAGAGTTAATGTTGAAGTTAAAGCTGGTGCACATAGAGATATAATTAAGTTCTTAAAAAATCGATACGACATTAGACATATCGTAACTATAACTGGAGTTGATTTAGGAAAAGATATTGAATTAATTTATCATTTATCACCTGATAATCGTCAATGGTTATTAAATATTAGAACTAAAGTTCCGAAGGATAATCCTAAAATTGAGACAATAATTGATATACTTCCAGGAGCCATTTTCTATGAGAGGGAAGTTAATGATTTACTTGGAGTAATATTTGAGGGTCATGAAATGCCTAAGCACTTTATATTACCTGATGACTGGCCTGAAGGTGAATATCCATTGAGAAAAGATTGGAAGCCTAAGGAGGGAGTTCCAAGTGCCCGTGTATAAGCTTCCAATTGGACCCCAACATCCAGCAATTAAAGAGGCATTCCACTTTACATTCGACTTGGATGGAGAAGTTGTTGTTGATGTTAAGCCGAGGCTTGGAAATGTTCATAGAGGTATAGAGAAGGGAATGGAATTTAGAACTTGGGTTCAAGGAATATTTCTAGTAGAAAGAATTTGTGGAATATGCAATACCCCACATACAACATGCTATGTACTTACAGTTGAAGAATTATATGGAGTTGAAGCACCACCAAGAGCCCAATACATTAGAACAATAATCAATGAATTAAATAGAATTCACAGCCACCTACTATGGGTCGGAGTATTAGGAATGGAAATTGGATTTTGGTCATACTTCATGTATATATGGAGGGATAGAGAAAGAGTAATGGATGTAGTTGAATTAATAACTGGAAATAGAGTTACAACTTCAGCTATGCTTATTGGTGGAGTAGCATACGATATAACGCCTGAAATGGAGGGTCCAATTAGAAGAGCTATGGATTATCTTGAAGAGAGAACTAAGTTTTACAAGAAAGTTTTTGAAACAGATCCGACAATTAGAGCTAGAACGCAGGATGTAGGTGTACTACCTACATCAGTAGCAATAGATTTATGTGCAGTTGGTCCAACAGCCAGAGGTTCAGATGTGAAAAGCGATGTTAGAGTTGACGAACCATATTGTGCATATGGAGAAGTACCATTCAACTTGGTTACATATCCAACATGCGATGTATGGGCTAGAGCTATGGTTAGAATTGATGAAGTTCTCGAATCAATTAACATAATCAGAGGATGCCTAGATAAAATGCCCAGCGGTCCAATTAAATTGAGACTTCCAAGAGTACCACCGCCAGGTGAAGCTATGAATAGAGTTGAAGCTCCAAGAGGAGAGCTACTTCATTACTGTAAATCTGATGGAAAGGAGAAACCCTATAGGTTTAAAGCCAGAACACCAACATTAGCAAATATACCTGCATTATGTGAAATGCTTAAGGGATATTACATTGCCGATATACCTGCAATAATTTCAAGTATAGATCCATGCTACTGCTGTACTGAAAGATTAATCTTTAGAGATATAAATTCAGGGAAAATATGGACAATGTCATATGATGAATTGAGAAGATATAGTTTGAAATGGTATAAGGGGAATGGAGGTAGAAGAAATTGATTGACGTATTAACAGCTCTATTTAATCTACTAATTTATCCAGGATTACTATTCATATCAATATTAGGCTTAGTTTATGAATGGGTCGATAGGAAAGCAGTAGCTAGATTTCAAAATAGAATGGGACCATTCCACACTGGACCTAGAGGTTTTCTACAACCATTAGCTGATTTTATAAAGTTAATGGCTAAAGAGGATATAACTCCTGCTTGGGCTGACAAAATATTATTTGCTGCTGCACCATTATTTGCAATTGTAATTCCAACTTTCGCTACACTATATATTCCAATAGCTGGTAAACCTGTATTACCTCCATTTGAAGGAGATTTAATATTAATAATTTCATTAACCACATTCTTCACAATAACTGCATTTATTGCCGGATGGTCTTCAATGAATAGATTTAGTACCATTGGAGCTATTAGAGCTGGATTACAATTACTTGCATTTGAAATTCCAATGTTTATTGCAGTTGCATCAGTAGCCATGTCTGCAAATTCACTTTGCATAACGACAATTGCTCAAAAACAAATATTTGAAATTCAATTGGCTGGAACAACATATAAAATATTATTACCATATGCTCTCCTACAGCCACTTGGATTCGCAGTATTCCTAATTGCACTTCAAGCAGAACTTGAAAGAGTACCATTCGATATTCCAGAAGCTGAAAGCGAAATTGTAGCTGGATGGCTAACAGAATTTTCAGGTAAAAAATTAGCTTTCCTAAGGCTTTCCAGCGATATTAGGCTTGTACTTGGAACTGCATTAGCAACAGCAATATTTCTTGGTGGAGGTAATGGACCAATATTACCGCCAATAATTTGGTTTCTTATTAAAGCTACAATAATAGTAATTATAAGTGCAATGCTAAGAGCATTATTCGCAAGAATAAGAATAGACCAACTAGTTATAGGTGCATGGAAATACTTAATTCCATTATCATTAGTTCAACTTGTCTTTACAAAATTATTAATGGTGGTGATGTAAATGGCTATGCTTAGAGAAATATGGAAAAATTTCCCAAGGAAACCTGCAACACTAAAATATCCATTTGAAAAATTAGAGCTTTCAGAAAGATATAGAGGTAAACAGGAATTTAATCCAGATCTATGTGTTGGATGCGGATTATGTGCTAGGGAATGTCCAGCATTAGCGATCGAAATGGTTGTAACTGAAGATGGTAAAAAGCGACCTGTATTCCATCTATATAGATGTATATTCTGTGCCCAATGTGAAAGAATATGTCCAAGAGGTGCGATTAAGCTAACAAAATTCTATGAATTAGCAGCATATAATAAAGAATCATTAATAATGGCGACAACTAAAGTTAAAAAATAATTTTTTACCTTTCCCAATAATATTATAATTCTCTGACTTCCTCATACTATTCAATTAATTTATCAATAAGTTGAAGCTTAATTTAATAGGATGATCCCCTTTGAGAATATATGCTGATCTACACATTCATTCACATTATAGTAGTGCAACTAGTGAGGATATGACTATACCTGAAATTTCACGCTATGCTAGGCTTAAAGGTTTAAATCTAATTGGAACTGGAGATGCATTACATCCATCATGGATTAGAGAGTTAAAAATAACCTTGGAATATTATGGTGATGGAATCTACACTCCAATAACTTCAGAGTATAAGCAAATATTCTTCATAATTCAAACCGAAGTTGGAACGATATTTGAATTAAATGGCGAAATTAAACGTATACATCATGTAATATTAATGCCAAGTATTGAAATTGCAGAGCAATTATCAGATATACTCTCCAATTATGGTGATGTAAATTATAATGGACGGCCCATATTTAAAATGAGACCTGCAGAATTAGTTGAAATAGTTATGGAAGTAGATAGCAATAACTTCGTTTTCCCAGCACATGCATGGACTCCATGGTGGAGCATATTTGGAGCATTTAGCGGTGTAAATAGAATTGAAGATTGCTATGAAGATCAAACAAAACATATCTATGCAATTGAAACTGGGCTTAGTAGTGATCCAGCAATGAATTGGAGGGTAAGCATGCTAGATAATTATGCTTTAGTGAGCTTCTCTGATGCACATTCACCTTGGCCATTCAGAATTGGAAGAGAAGCATGCATATTTGAATTAAACAAATTAAATTACAAAGAATTAATTTCCACTATTAAAAGCAGGGATCCAAAGAAATTCTTAATGACAATTGAAGTCGATCCAGCCTATGGAAAATACCACTGGTCTGGTCATAGAAATTGTGGAATAGGACCACTATCACCAATTGAAGCAGCAAAACTAAATTACATTTGCCCTAAATGTGGTGGAAAATTAACTAAAGGCGTTGAAGATAGAGTCGAAGAATTAGCAGACAGACCAGTTGGATATAAGCCTAAAAATGCAATTCCATACATAAAATTGCTTCCACTTCAAGAATTAATTGCAATATCTCTTGGAATAAATCATAGCAATACGAGGAAATTAATATCAAATGAAATTTGGCTACAATATCTAAAATTGATAAGTAAATTTGGTTCAGAATATAATGTTCTAATTGAGGCTCCAGTAAATGAAATAGCCCTTACATCTAAAAAATTAGCCCTAATCATAGATAAATTAAGAAGAAATACGCTTAAAATAATTCCCGGATATGATGGTGTTTATGGAAGAATATTATTAAGCAATATTAATGGACAATTAAAGTTAGATAAATAATTTAAATGCCTTCAAACTTTCTTCTTCTTTTCCTCCTTTTTAACGAGAAATTCTTTCCAACGGCCTTCTCTTAACCTTCTAATTACTCCCTTCCATCCTTCACGGTCTACTATGTCAGTTACAATCATCCAATCGATCTTCAATAATGCTACCGTAACTATTACGAGGAATATTATTGATGCAATTACTCCATAAATATCCCCGCCGAGAGCTTCACCAGTGGTTTTAATGAATGCTTTACCAAATACTGCTACAATAATACTTAAGATTATTTTACCCAATGCACATGCCATGAAAAATTTCATAAAACTATACCTTATTAATCCTAAAGGTATTATAACTACATCATCTGGAGATGGAGTAACTGTAAAGATAAATACTGCGAATGCACCATACTTATCTAATAATTGCCTTAATCTAGCAATTCTATATTCATGTTCTTCACCAATCAATTTTCCACTTCCAAAACTCAATATGTATACTATTGTTTTGCCAACTGCTCCGCCAACACCGCTTATAATTCCGAGTAAAATTTCGTTTACAGGTAAATAGTATGCCATGTAAAATATTGCTACTAAATATGGTATTGGAATGAATGGTATTAGATTGCCTATAATTGATACAATAAATGCCCCTAAATAACTATAATTCATTGCTATATCTATTAACCATTTTTGCATTTCTTCAAACAAAACTTAACCGCTCCACACATTATATAGCATTATCTTATTTTAAGAAATTTTTAGTATTTAGCTCTTAGTATTAACTTTACTGGAAAAGCTTTTAAAGTATTAAGGCAAACATCATAATCGCATTGAGTTAATCATTATAAAGTGGGGGCAGTAAATTTGGATGCAGGAGCCATATCGCTTATTCTAGGAATACTAATGACAATTTTCGCTGTACTAGCTATGGAATTAAGAAATCTAACCTATGCAATAATTTCATTATGTGCATTTAGCGTTGTAGTTGCAATAACATTTTACTTCTTAAAAGCACCCTATGTGGCAGTTTTTCAATTAGCAATTTTAGCTGGTGCAGTAACAGTTCTATTTTTAGTTGCCGTTATGCTTACTAGAAAGGAGGAGGTTGAACTTCCATGAAGCCATATGAAGTTTTGGGGGCAATAGCTGCAATAATCATTGCCTACTTACTAGCAAGTTCACTTGTTTCAGGTATTGCAGATATAGGATTATTTGCCTATGCCGAGAAAGCCTATTGGCTAACCACTCCAGATGGGGCCCTCCATAAACTAGGTAGAGCTGTTGGAAATGTTCTCTGGAATATGAGGAGTCTAGATGTACTAGCACAAGTAATTGTTTTAATTTCAGCTGCTCTTGGAGTTGTAGCTTTACTTAGGGAGGAGGAGAGAGGTGGTCACTGAATTATATACTTTCATAGCTACATCCGCAGTGTTAATTGCAGTTGGACTATATGGATTAATGACTAAAAGAAATATGATAAGACTAGTAATGGCTTTAGAGATATTATTATCAGCTGCAACACTAAATTTCGTAAATTTTGCTGCTCATAGAGCATATGGATTAATAGATCCGCTTGCACATTCATTTGCAATTATAGCTATTTCAGTTGAAGCATGCGTCATAGGTGTTGCACTTACCTTTGTAATTAATGCTTATAGGCATTATAAGACACTTGATGTAACCGAATTAAGGAGGCTGAGGTGGTAAAATGTTCGCAGTAATCCTTCCAATAATAATCTTAATAGCATTTGCAATTGTAACGCCATTTCTAAGCAGAATTGCAAGAGCAGCTGGAATTAGAAATATTGAGGGATTATGGAGTTCAGCTGGATTTGCTATAGCATTAATTGTTATTTTAAGGCTAATGGCTCCATTAAGTGAACATAATATTCTAGTATTCTTACCATTCGATCAGAAGCCGCCAGTGGCAGGATTCTTTGCAGTTGATTGGTTAGGCTGGTTCGCAGCTCTAATATTCGTAATGATCGGACTTTTCGCTTCAATACATTCAATAGATTATATGAGTCATGATACTGGATTGGAATACTACTATTCACTATTACTATTAATGGTTTCAGGAATGGTTGGACTAGCATTTGCAGGAGACTTCCTAACATTCTATGTATTCTGGGAAATCATGAGCATAACTTCATATTGTCTAGTTGGATTTAGAAAGCATTTATGGGAACCAATTGAAGCTGGCTTTAAATACTTAATTATGAGTGCAGCAGGATCAACATTAGTACTATTTTCAATGTCATTACTATATGGATTAACTGGATCACTAAGCTTCGCCCATATAACTGCATCATTAATGATTGCACCTAGTTCACAACTACTATATCTCATAGTAGCATTATTGATAACTGGATTTGGAATTAAAGCTGCAGCTGCACCATTCCACTTCTGGCTTCCAGATGCACATCCAGCTGCACCAAGCCCAATAAGTGCAATGCTTTCAGGAGTAGTTATTAAATGTGGAGTTTACGCACTTATTAGAACATTATACTTATTATTTAGCTTAAATATTGTTGACTTTACATTAATGCTTGCAATATTATCCGTATTAACGATGACCGTTGGAAATGTTATGGCTCTTCTTCAAAAGGACATTAAAAGATTATTAGCATATTCAAGTATAGGTCAAATAGGCTATATCTTACTTGCAATGTCTCTCGGAACACCATTTGGATTAACAGGAGCAACATTACACATGTTCAACCATGCATTAATGAAGGGTCTCGCATTCCTCTGTGCAGGAGCAATAATTCACATGACTGGAACTAGAAATATTGATGAATTAATTGGTGTTGGAAGGAAAATGCCAATAACATCAATAACATTCGCAATAGCATTACTATCGTTAAGTGGAGTTCCATTCTTAAATGGTTTCGTGAGTAAATACATAATATTCCTAGCGGCAATTGAAGCTAAAGCATATCTATTAACAGTTATTGGATTATTAAATAGCGGATTATCAGTAGTCTATTATTTAAGACTAATACAATTATTAATGCTTAGAGAACCAACTGGAAAAGCCTTAACTGCAAGGGAAGCACCAATATCAATTATAGTTCCATTAATTGTAATGGCAATTCTAATAGTGCTCTTCGGAGTATGGCCAGAACCAGTATATAGATTAGCTGAAGCTGCAGCAAATTCAGTATTGGCTAAGGTTCAATATATTCAAGCAATAATTAAAGCTTAAATTCTTTTTTAACTCTCATTCTTAATCTACAAAAAGCACATATTTCACTAGTTGTAGGATAGCCACATATCTTACAAAACTTAACTTCCTCTTCTTTAACCTTATAGCTCTTAATAATTAATGGTAAAATTTTACGTCTAAAATTTTTAAGTAAACTTAATTTAAATCCAGGTCTAATTTCCTCAATCTCATTAATTTTCTTTTTCAATTGAATTGTAGGTGCATTTTTAGCATATGGGCATTCAATTTCAACATACCTTAAATCATTAACTTTACAATAAATCAGTGTTTCATATTCAGAAATTTCATATAAGGGTTTAGCCCTAGCAATAAGCTTCCCATACTTCTTCTCAATTATAGGACCACTTCTAATTAGTAAATCAATATTTCCACCAACTAAATTTTGGAGTAAAAACGTAACTTCATCATCAAGATTATGGCCAGTAACTATTTTATCAACACCAATTTCAATTCCAATATCGTTCAAAACTCTTCTTTTAATCATTCCACAGATTGAGCATGGAGCTCTCTTAATGATTTTTCTTTTAACCAAATCATCTAAAGTGAATCCATAGCATTTCTTTAAATCAACTATTTTACATGAAATATTTAGTTCATCACATAATTTCATCACAGTTTCTCTGCATTTGCTTGAGTAATCTGAAATTCCTAGGTCGATATGTATACAATTAATGTTATCTGTTTCTAGAATTTTTGTTAGAACAACCAACAACGCCACACTATCCTTACCGCCAGAGACTGCTACGCCTATTTTCTCGCTTAAATTTAGCATTCTATACTTTTCGATTGTTTTCTTTACTCTTTTAATGAAGAATTCATTAAAATGATTAGTGCAAAGATTTATTCTAGGATATTTTAATGTAACTGTTGCTCTATTGGAGCATTTGAAGCATTTAAATTTTTTCAATTGGTATCACCAATACTCAGTTTTAGTGTGAATTAAATAATTGTCTATAGTGTAGTAAAATAATGTTTTCTTAAAAATTATTGAATGGATTGGATAATAAGGGAATAAAGATGTGTTGAGGTGAATTAGATTTTCATGAGTATCATAAATGATACTATTAGTCCATAAATTGCAATTGCTTCAATGAATACTATGTAAATTATTGTTTTGCTGAAGATTTCAGGTCTTTCAGCCATTGCACTTACAGCTGCACTGCTTGCAGTTCCCATTGCCATTGCAGCTGCAAATCCTGTTAATGCAATTGATAAGGCTGCTGCTAAATATGCCATATCTCCTGCTCCGCCCTTCTCTTCAGCTGCTCCAACATTTATTTGTCCAGTAGCCATTACGTATGATGCTGATGCTAATACTGCTCCTAGAATAGCTAAGATTGCAATGATTATTTTTGAAGCCCGCATTACCTTATAAACCCCCTTTCTCACCATAGACGATTACATTATTTTTTAAGTCTTTCGCTTTTACCATTTATATGCATAGAGTAAATGTTCTCTTATGAAGTCTTCTTTTATATTTAGATATTTTCCCATTAATATTGTTCTAATATCCTTTACTTCATAGTATTTTAAATTCATGAATGCATAGAGTAATCCTGTATGGAATGGATATGTCACAAATATTTTATGACTTTCATTTATAATTAATTTCTTAACTGCTTTTTCAACTTCTTCAATACTATTTACTCTTAAGGGCAATTTTCCTATATAGTGGCCTGAAGCCAATTGTTTATATGCTTCTAGCGGATCGTCAATTCCTAATGCTGCATCAATTTCTTTTTTAAGTTTATAGCTTGTTGGTATCATCATGTCCTTAATGTCCTTTACTTTTAATTTCATTGCTTTTCCTCTAATTATTACTGTAATGTTGATTGAATCAATTTCTATTCCAATTAAATGTTCACAATATTTTCTATCTAATTTAGGTAATGTTTTAGCTGTATTCATTAGTTTATTTAAGATGTATTGGTCCAATGCTACTTCTAGAGGGGTCGTTGTCTTATATTTTTCATATAATGGGAGTTTAATTTCTAATATTTTCTTTATTTCTTCATTCTTTATTAATTCAATGGCTTCCTTTAAGTCTTTACTTAGGAATTCCTGGCAGAATTCTATATTGAATTCCCCCATTGGTATTACTATTTTCATTGTTTCGTCTTTAGGTAATCCACTAATGCATCCTCTAATTAACTGCTTTAGAGTTTCTATTTCAAGTCTCTTTTCAACTAGATCTAAGAATTCTCTCGCTTTTTTGGGTGCCATTTCAATTACTTTGTTATATATATCACTTAATGCTCTAGTAAGTCTTTTTTCAACTTCTAGCCATGGGATTTCTCTCACATCTTTAAAGTATGGTGCATAAATTGTTTCAGCTAGCTTTTTAAAAGCTTCATTTAGGTCTTTAGCTTTAAGAAGTTCTTCATATTCCCGTTCGGTTAGCATAAATGATTTCATGGCTCGAATTCTCGCTATTGAATATGCATATTGGCTAGCTCTCACTCTTTACTTCACCCCTTAATAACAATTTAATTATTAGAAAGGAACCTAAAATTAATCCTCCGATTCCACCTGCAAGTGCCATTAAGAACTCGCTTAATCCACCTAGATTTCTTCCAATAATCCATCCACCAAACATTCCTATGAGGACGCATGCTGGAAGAATTAATCCAATAATTAATGCTTTGAACATGCTTTTTACTGCGCTTTCTCTACGGCTCACTCATTGCACCACCCAAGACTCCATATAACTTTGAGAAAGTAAATAAAATTATTTTGCTGTTCGGAGAATTATATTGGGGTTAGCTATGAATTTGAGTGATAGGTCTCCATTTACTACTGGATTTAAATTTTTAGGAATAGCACTTGATATAGCGATCTTCACTTTCATAGGGTATTATATCGGAAAGCAGATTGGATATGAGCTTTTAGGTGCTCTTTTAGGTGCATTATTTGGAACTGCATTAACATGGTATTATTTATTTAAAATTGCTAGAAAACTTAGTTAATAAAGAAATGGAATGAGAAATAATAATTATAATGATATTAGGGTGAAGGGTTTAAATTCGTATCCTTCTCCTTTATAGAATTTTAGGAACCATTCAACCCAGTGAAGCCTTAATGTATGCATGAATGATAGTAATGATTCAAGCATTAATATTAGTAAGTTAAATCCGATGAATGCTCCAATAAATGCTATAGTTGATCCTGCAAAGTTAAATGGTAGTTTTGCAAATATTGTGTGCGCCATGTTTAATGCTAGTATTCGGCTATAGGATACTGTATTTGATATTGATGCTAAGAATGATTCTAATGTTGAACCAAATCCCTCGGATGCTCCCTCAATTAAAATTCGTAACACTAGCATTACTATGAATGGAATTATTATAAATGGGATCATAATGTCCATTCTAAATATTACTTCAAATATTCTTGATCTATATGTTATGAATAGGTATGCACCACTACCATATAGCCAAAGCCATGTTCCCGGTCCTGCAATTGCATGTTTAAATTCTTTATTTGAAATTTTGTTTATTAAGTCCAGTATTATTCCTAATGTTATGTGAGCTATTGCTATGAATATGCATATTTTTAATAGATACATAGGTTCATGGTAGGGGCTAAACCATAATGGTCCATGTTCTTTTCCAAGTGCATGTAGAATTGGTTTAAATAGCATTTCAAACCATTCTTCACTTCCAAAGAATTCTCCATAAAGTATACCGAAAATTATGCTTGAAATTCCGCATAGTAATAGTAATGGTGAACCTTGAACTATATAGTTCAACATTTCTCCGAATTGCACTCCCTTCATTTTATAGTGAAGTGCTAGTAATGCTACTAATGTTACTATTAATCCATGACCCACATCTCCGAACATGAATCCAAATATTATTGGGAATGAAAATACCATTATTGGTGTTGGATCTATTTCTTCATATGATGGTACTCCAATAGCTTTGGTTAATGCCCCGAAGGATGTTAGTATTCCTTTATATTCAATTAGTGTTGGTGGATGATCATGATGTCCTGGTTCGACTATTTCCATTACGAATTTATCTTGAGTGGATTTCTTGAGGATTTCAATTAATTTGCTATAATACTTTTTAGGTATCCATCCAGTTATTACATTGAATGTTTCTCCGCATTTTCCAATTATGGATTTTGCTTCTTCAAGTTTTTTATACTTTAAGGTTACTCCAAGCCATAAAGCTAATTTATCTTTAACTTCACTAGCTATTTCACTTAGTCTCTTTCTTAATAATTCTATTTTTTCAGTTTCACCTTTTTCTTCAAGTTTTGAAATTGCAAATCTTATGTTATTAACTTCCTCCTCTATTTTGCTAAGTTCCTCTTCCACTTTACTTATATCTTCCTTACCAACTTTGGGCGATATTTTTAAGTTTAGATTTAAGGCTAATTCCTCTATTCTAGTTGCAAGGCTTGTATATTTGTAGTAAGCGTCTGATAACCCCATTGGTTTAACTATTTCCTTTAATTCTTCATCATCCTCTACATTAGATAAATGGAGTATTTCAACTTCGCCTAAAGCTATTAATATATTATTTAAATATTCTCTCGGTATTAGTATCCGTACTTTAAACATTGGTTCAGATTTAAACACTCTGCCCCCTCCGCTGTTTCCTCATTTAAGCTAAGTGATTTTTAGTTGAACACTTTATATAACTTTTGAAGATGCTGTCGATGAGGGATATTTTCAAGTTTCTTTCAAAAATTATGGTGTGTAATCGTTACTTTTTTATATTCTACGCTATCCGTATCATTACGAGTTAACTATTACATAGTGATGCTGGTGGTGTATCATGTATCCATATGCAGCTTGGTTATGTTGGGTAGTTCCAATTATTGGTGCAGTATTAACTCCAATAGTAGCTAAGTTAAGTGAGAAAGCTAGGGATTACTTTGCAGTATTCATATCATTTATAGCTGCAATCATGGCTACATTATTAATACCATACGGGCTTTCAGGTGAATTTGAAATTCCAGGGGTTGGTAGAGTACCATTACCAGCTGATTGGAGAATTGATTGGATTAAAATTTATGGAGTTAAAATTGATGCTGGAGTTCTAGTTGATCCATTAAGCATTTTCATGGCCAATGTAGTTGCTTGGATTTCCTTCTTAATTATGGTTTATAGTTTAGGATACATGCATGGTGAGGAAGGACTTACAAGGTACTGGTTCTTCATGAATTTCTTCATTGGAAATATGCTACTACTAGTAATGTCGGATAATATACTTCAATTGCTCTTTGGATGGGAAGGAGTAGGCTTATGCAGTTATGCATTAATTGGTTTTTGGTATCATGATGAACGTAAGAGATGGGTTGGTAATATACCGCCTTCACATGCTGGAATGAAGGCTTTCATAATGACTAGAGCTGGCGATGTAGCATTAATGATTTCAGCCTTCATAATATTCACTCAGGCTGGAACATTTAATTTCTTGGAGCTTCAACATCATTATGAATGGATAGTTGAATTGGCTAAACTTGGACTAGTTGTTCCAGTGGCAATAATGTTCTTTGGAGGTCCAGTTGGTAAGTCAGCTCAGTTTCCATTGCATGAATGGCTTCCAGAGGCAATGGCGGGTCCAACATCTGTTTCAGCACTTATACATGCAGCCACAATGGTTAAGGCTGGAGTTTACCTAACTGCCAGAGTATTTCCAATATTTACTGAGAGTTTCAGATTAGCTTCAGAACACTTAGCTGATACTATGACTAGAAGCCTAATTTTATCTGCTCAAAATCAATTCTTTAATGTAGTTGCTTGGATTGGTGCATTTACAGCTTTCCTAGCTGCTACTCAAGCTATGGTTGCTAGGGAATTAAAGAAGGTACTTGCATATTCAACTGTCTCACAAATAGGTTACATGATGTTAGCTTTAGGCGTAGGTGGATTAGCAGGAGAATATGCAGCTGAGGGATATGTTGCCGGATTATTCCACTTAATGAGTCATGCAATTTTTAAGGCACTACTCTTCATGGCAGCAGGTGCAGTCTTACATGCATGTGAAACAACGGATATGTTTAATATGGGTGGAATTAGAAGGGAAATGCCCATAACATTTTGGTGTATGGTTATAGGTGCACTTTCACTTTCAGGTATACCTCCACTGAGTGGATTTTGGAGTAAAGAGGCAATATTTACTGCATGCTTAATATCAGGTCAATATGCTTTATTGGCATTAGCAGCAATAACAGCTGCAATAACATTCTTCTATAGCTTAAGATTAATTGGAGTAACATTTCTAGGTGAGAAGAGCCATCATTTAAAGGAGCTTGAAGAGGAGGGTCATCATATTCATGAAGCACCAGCGGTAATGTGGGTCTCATATGGAATATTAGCTGCAGCAACAATTGGAATTGGAGTGATAGGTCCAATATTTGAACATGGATTACATAGTTTTCTAGAATTATCACTTCATTCACATCATATGCAAGAATTATTGGCTTCCGCAATATCATTTGAAGCTGAAGCAGTAGATATATCAATTAAAATGACAACTTCAATGATCACTGCTTTAATGCTACTATTAGGTGGAATACCCGGCTATTACCTATATATTGCTAGAAGAGTTGATCCCAAAGCTATAGTTGATAAGTATGGATTAAAGCCGCTATATAATTTCCTATGGAATAGATGGTACATAAATCCAACTTACTATAAAGTGCTAGTTTATGGAGTAATAGATTTCAGTAGAGCATTATTCAAGCATTTTGAAGTTAAAGTCGTTGACGGCTTTAACTATGCACTTGCAAAGGCTACAGTAGCATTTTCAAATGGATTTAGAAGAATTCAAACAGGAATACTTCCATATAATATGCTTGGAATTGCAATAGGAATTCTACTATTAGCCGCACTCATATTATTAGGAATTTAATCTTTTTCTTTACAATTAATTTTACGTACAATTTAAATAATTGATTTCATCTAATTAGCTAGGTGAATTTAATGCCAATTGCAATTAAGGTTAGAGATGTTATGGATAAAAATGTATTCCTCGTTGAAGCTAATGAACCAGTAATGAAAGCATTACAAACAATGATTGAGAAAGGTGTTTGGTCAGTAGTAATTACCGATAAAGGATTACCAGTAGGTGTAATTACTGAGAGAGACATTTTACGTAGATGTATAGTTAAGGGTCTAGATATCAATAAATGCACCTGTAAAGAAATAATGTCAAGCCCATTAATAACAATAGGTCCAGACCAACCATTAGGTGATGCATGGACAATAATGACTGAGAAGAAAATAAGAAGAGTGTATGTCGTAGAGAAAGGGAAAATTATTGGAAGAGTAACACAAACAACTCTATTCAATAAACTTTTAGAATTAGTATTAGCATTAAGCTCAATCAAATATACATTGTAGAAGTGTCGCCCCGCTGACCGAAGCTGGATCATCGATATAAATGTAATCTCACCAGCTTGCGAGAGCGGGGCGGGCTCAGACTACCTACCAATCATCACTATTCAGAGTCGCCTGAGCTCCTCACAGCCAATCTATAATCCATAAAATTCAAATTTATTTTTGTTTAAATATCACCCTAAACTAAAATTATATGGAGGTTTATAATTGGAAATTAAATATGAATTATTAAATGCAGTTGAAAGTAATTTTAATGAATTAATAGAGTTATTTCAATCAATAATCAAGATAGATACATCAAATCCACCTGGAAATGAAGTCAAATTAGCAGAACATCTCTATAATGTTTTATCGAGAGAGGGAATAAATTGCGAAATAATTGAATCAAGCCCTAATAGAGGTAATATTATTGCAAAAATTAATGGTGAGAGCAATAAGAGACTAATGTATCTCTCACATTTAGATGTAGTTCCAGCCCAAAATCCAGAATTATGGAAATATCCACCATTCTCAGGATACATTGAAGGCAATTGGATTTATGGTAGAGGTGCTATTGACTGTAAAAGCATGGTTGCATCAATGCTCTACTCCCTCATAATATTAAAGAGATTAAATATTAAACCAAAATTTACCTTAATATTTGCCTCAACTGCTGATGAAGAAATGGGTGGAAGAGTGGGGTTAGGATGGCTAATTGAACATTATCCTGAAAAGGTTAAGGCTGAATACGTAATTAATGAAGGTGGAGGTCTACCATTAAAATTAAAGGAGAAACATTTAGTCTACTTAGTTGATGTGGCTGAGAAAGGTGCATGCTGGATTAAGGTTAAGTTTAAAGGAAGAAGTGGACATGCATCAATACCTCAATTTAAGGATAATGCACTAATTAGACTTGGAGAAGCAATAATAAGGATTTCTAAATTTAGAGTTCCACCATACTATGTTGAAGCTGTAAAGATCCTTATTGAGGAACTCTTAATTCTTCAACTTGGATTTAAGGGGAAGTTAATTTCAAAATTAATTATGAGCCCGATTGGAGAATTAATTCTATCAAGAATGGAGAAAAATCAACCTGAATTCACTTCATTTTTAAAGGCAATTACTAGAATGACTATGACTCCAACCATAGTTAAGGGTGGAGTTAAAGAAAATGTAATTCCAAGTGAATGCGAATTAACCATTGACTGCAGAATTCTACCTGGCCAGGATGAAAAATATGTTATTAAGATGATCAATAAGGTATTAAGTGGAATTAGTGGTTATGAAGTTCATATTAAAACTTGTTCTCAAGCATCAAGTTCACCCATAAATAAGTTCTTTCTCAACTCAATTGAATCGACAATGAAAACTATAATTCCAAATTATAATGTTAAATTAGCTCCATATATACTTCCAGCATCTTCAGATAGTAGATATTTAAGAAGGCTTGGAGCAATAGTTTATGGTTTCGCACCATTAAATCCAGAAATTGATTATAGGGAAATTATGGGATTAGCTCATGGAGTCAATGAAAGAATTGATATTGAAAGCTTAAAAGTAATGTGTAAGTTCTTTACACTACTTCCATGTAAAATTGGTGCATAAAATGATAAAAATTGATGGGTCAATTGGAAGCGGTAGTGGAACTATATTACGCCTATCATTAGCATTCTCAGCTATTCTCAATGAGGAACTCCACATATTTAATATTAGAGCTAAGAGAAGTCCATCAGGATTGAGACCTCAACACCTCAAAGCAGTTTTAACTGCAGCTAAAATCTGTAATGCTAAAGTTAAAAATGCAAAAGTTGGAGCAAAAGAATTATGGTTCAAACCTAATGGAATCAGAGGTGGAAAATTTAAAATTGAAATTGGAACTGCTGGAAGCATTCCAATGCTATTTTTAACAGTGCTTCCAATATCAATTTTCGCTGATAAACCAGTTGAAATTCAAGTATCCAAAGGTGGAACTGATGTTCATAGATCTCCAACAATAAATTACCTTAAGTATATTCTACTACCGGTCTTAAGATTAATGAATATTCATGCCGAAATTGAAGTTAGAAAATATGGTTATTATCCTAAAGGTATGGGAGAAGCTATTCTAAAAGTCAATCCAACTAAAAGTATTAAGAGTATAGATTTTTCTAATAGAGGTAAAATTCTAAGTATAAATGGAATTTCAATTTGCACTTTCCTTAAGGATCGTAGAGTAGCTGAACGTCAAGCTAAATCGGCAATTAATTATTTAAAATCTAAAGGGATTGAATGTAGTCAAATAAAGATACACTATGATTTTTCCAATCCACTTCAAAAGGGAAGCTCAATAGTATTATGGGCTGAAACTGAATGTAAATCTAGAATTGGTGCAGATGCTATCGGAGCCATTCGCAAGCCCAGTGAAGTCGTTGGTAGAGAGGCTGCTGAAAAACTCTTAATTGAACTAAATTCTAAAGCCTCAATTGATACACATTTAGCTGACATGTTAATTCCATACATGGCATTTGCGAAAAATTCTTCAATCTATACTGTTAGGTCAATTACTGAGCACATATCAACTAATATTAGGCTGTGTGAATCAATATTAGGTGTAGAGTTCAAGGTAAAAAGAATCGGTAAAATTTACAGAGTAGAGCGAAGATAACGGTGAAAGCAATGTTCAAAGTAAGAATTCGAGGAATATATGCTACTGCATTAACCAAATTATTACTTGATGAGGGATTTGAAATAGTTCAGCCATCATATGTTATTGAAGAGAGATTTCATTTAAATTCAAATGATCTATCAAAACCATTGGATATAGACATATTTGATAGAAGTGATAGACAGGGAGTATATGCTTTATGCTTAAATAATGCTGATAATGCATTAAAATCTGTTCTTCAAGAAAAATTACTTGATGTCATAATTAGAAAGTGGAAAGTTCAAGTTGGAGGGGTATATAAGGGTTTAATTAAACATGTAGATTTATCTGGTAAAACTGCATTTGTCCAGCTAACTAATGATGTTATAGGCTTACTTTATGCATCAAAACCTATTCCTAAGGATTGTAGAGAAATAGTAGTTCAAGTTGAAAGGAAAAATTTTGGGAGTAAATGTCCAATATTAACCGATCAAATTAAATTAGCAGGAAAATATGCAGTATTAATACCTCAAAATCAAATTAAGATTAGTAGTAAAATTAAGGATTTAGATAAAAGAAATTATCTATTAAAATTAGGTTTAAAATTTAAACCAGAAAATTGGGGAATTATTTGGAGAACTGCTGCAGCCAATGCTTCAGAAGATGAACTTAAACAGGAAATAGAATCTTTACTTGAAAAGCTAGATAAAATTTATAAGTCAATTAATGAAGTTGAAGCTCCCTCATTAATACTTAATGGACAAACATTATTAAATATAGAATTTCCATATATTTCAAAGAAAACTTTAGATGAAATTAGAAGTAAAGTTGTTCCAACAATTCCTGGACATCACTTCTATAAAGCATTTAGCTCTGAATTATCAAGTTCAGTTGATATGGCTGAATCATTACTCAGTAAAGGTTTTTCAATTAATGATGTTTATAAGAAATTTATGGAAGAATTTTGCTTGCATTTACCATGTAAAGGTGAATTAATACAAATTAAGCATGTAAAGCTTAGCGGTAGGGAAATTAATCTAGGGAAAGCATTAATTGAATACTTTAATGAGAAAACTGGTGAAATAAAGTTAAAGAGAATAATTCATAGTAAAGGATTTTATAATGGAATTAATGTTGAAAAGAATCCGGGAGATTACGCTATAACTGAAACTAAAATTGGTGAGTGGTATTTAAAGACAACCTATTATTCAAATAACGGTGAATCTAAGGGAGTATATATAAACATTAACACCCCCATAGAACTTTACTCAACATGCATAAGATATGTTGATTTAGAAATTGATGTATGCATTACTCGTGAAGGTAAAGTTCTGATATTAGATGAAGATAAGCTTATGAAGTCCTATGAATTAGAATTAATTTCAGATAAATTATTGAATAAGGTTAAGTCGGTTGTGAATCATATTTTAAATGAGATTGTTCCTAAAATTTCTCTCTAACCATTTAAAATTATCATTAAATTAGGCATAAATGTTTTATATGGTTGATATAGACTGCCATATGCAATAGCTTTACACTAGAGTGTGGTGGGCGTTCATGGCAGTAGAAAATGCGCTTCTACAAATAATAGTTATTCCATTAATTTTCGTTCCAATAGTATACATTATAAGTAAGTGGACTGGATGGAGAACTGGTTGGATTGCATTTATACCATTAGCATATATTTCAATGCTTGTAATCTACTTAGTTGATTACGTTGCTAAGAATGGTGAAGTACTAGGTGTCTGGCCATTAGCTCCATCAGCTGGATTATACTTCATTTTACTTGCAGATGGACTTAGTATGCCAGTAATATTAACTATAGCGATCTTATGCACTGTAATTTCAATATATTCAATGCCATATATGGAACATAAGATAGGTAAGGAGGGAATTGGTCATGGAGCATATTATGCATTATATCTACTCTATGCTGTTGGAATGCTTGGAACAGCAATGTCCGCTAATTTAATTCAATTCTACTTCTTCTGGGAATTAATGCTAATTCCTTCATGGGCATTAATAAATATTTGGGGTTATGGTGAAAGAGAAAAAATTGCATTAAAGTATTTCATTTACACTCATATCGGTGCATTATCACTACTCGCAGGTATATTAGCCGTATATGCTGCATATGGAACATTCGATTTAACTGAATTACTAGTTGCAGTGAAATATTATAAGCCAATAGAGTTTTTAAGATGGGTTGCATTTGCAATGTTCCTTGGATTTGCAGTTAAAATGGCAATTGTACCATTACATACGTGGCTTCCAGATGCACATGCAGAAGCACCAACACCAATAAGTGCATTATTATCACCTGCAATGATAGGTTTAGGAGGATATGCATTAGTAAGATTAGTCTACACATTATTCCCAGAAGTTCTAAGTGAATTTACTCTTGCACTTAGCGTTCTAGCATTAATAACTATGATTTATGGTGGAGTAATGGCATTAGCTCAAGATGATATTAAACGGTTATTAGCATATTCAAGTATATCTCAAATGGGCTATCTATTATTTGGAATTGCAAGTAACTATCCACAAGGAATTGCAGGTTCAATATTCCATTACGTCAGTCATGGAACTTGTAAAGCTATACTCTTCATGATGGCTGGAGCAATAATACTTGAAACACATGGAATAAGAAGTATAAGTAAGCTTGGAGGACTTGCAGGTAAAATGCCACTTACAGCTACATGTACATTAATAGGATTCTTAGGAATAGCTGGAACTCCACCATTAAATGGATTTCAAAGCGAATGGCTAATATTTACAGGTGCATTTGCAGGTGCAATTAATGCTCATGATACAATTAGAATTATAATTTCAGCATTAGCATTAATAGGAACAGTATTAACTGCAGGCTATGTTTTATGGGCTATGAGAAGAATATTCTTTGGACCGCTACCTGAACATTTAAATGAGGTTCACGAAGCACCATTAACGGTAACTATTCCAATGTTCATACTTGCCTTCGTTACTGTAATACTTGGAATTTATCCAAAACCGATAGTAGACTTATTATCATTAGTGCTTTAATTAACCATTATTATTTTTTAATGCATTTTAAATGTTAACGGTTTAATTGTAAGTAAATTTAAATTTGCACCTGCACTCATTAAGTTCTTTAATGTCCATACAGTAGCTATACCAGTAATTTCACCTTTATCCTTATATAAGGATCTCCATTTTAACATTGAAAGCTTACTTCTACTCTTATAAGTTATTTTTTCAACTCCATCAACTCTAATAATATCAACAATTTCTCCATTCCTAATTTCAAAGCTTCCTAAAATTTCTCTTCTAGATGCATGAACCTTGATTCTCCCCTCAATTTCTGGGAAAACATTTCTACTACTAAAATATTCGTCTATTATTGATGGCATATTCCTCGCAATAGCTATTAAAAGAAATTTCCTAAAGATATTTAACGGTAATACTCCATCAATTTTATAAAGTATTTCACGTTTAATTCTCTCAATATCTCTTTCTTCAAGACATTTTGGACAAATTATATTTGAACTCTCCTTTCCACAATAAATACATTTATAAGTAGTCTTCTCCACTTAATGCTCTCCCTCCAAAGTGCTATTTGAATTCTATTTAATTACTAGATCTATCCACATAATATTTAGTATATTTTTTAGGTTTCAATTTTTCTACAATAAAATCAAATGCAGCCTCAGCATCAGTATTACCGCAAGTATAAACATCAACAGTTGCATAACCATATTTTGGCCATGCATGAATTGCTATATGAGATTCCATTACAATTGCTATTGCAGCGACATAATCATTAACTGCATAAGCTTCAACTGAGCATAACTTCGCCCCTGCAATTTTAACAGCTTCAATAACAATTTCCTCTAAATACTCTGGACTACTTAGTAGTTCCTCTATACATCCGTAAAGGCTCCCATATACGTGGTGTCCTATCGCCCTCCCGACCTGAATTTGGGTGTACATCTCATCTAGTCTCATTAAGAACCCTAGTTTAACTTAAAAAGCTTTCTATTCAGAAATTTTTCAATTTAACCCAAAAATAGCAGAGAAAAATAATTTTAATCTGCTAAATTCAAACTTTTTTTGACTCAAACTTTTTTCTACTAACTAAAATTGAAAATTCCAGCTAAGAGCTGTTTTCTCTCAATTAAAACTGCTCTTTTCTCCCAGATTTTTCCTAAAACTATTCTCTACTGAAATTTTTCGAAATTTCTGTCTTCTTTATTTTTCTTTTCCCAAAAAGAATTAACGTAAAGTAAAATGATACGAGATAAATGATTCCTGAGCTTAAGCTTAATTCTCTATATTTCTGATAGTTGATTGGAATTATTGATTGCCCACACACGTATATTGAGAGATCATTAACTAAATTTATCATTAATAATGTAAATATTATTAATGGATATAAATAGGATACTACTTCAAGTTTATTACAATTAATTAAATTAGCAATTATTATTGAGATCATCCATACAAGGCAATATAATGATGAGTAGAAAATATTTACTAGAAATGATAAGGCTATAATTTTAGGGGGGTCAAGATTAAAAATCCATTTTATAGCCTCATTTTCTTCATATATTGTTCCATTATAAAAGCCAGCTATGGTAACTATGGAGTTCATAGTCAATATTATGAAAAACATGATCCATAACTTGATTAGGAATTTCTTTTTAATTGTAATTATTTCGATTACTGTTGAGTTTAAATAGTGTTTCACATATTAAGATTAAGGGATATTATCATTAAAGCTTTATTGAAAATTAGTCATATCATAAGCTATCTACTTGATGCATTAATTAAATTTAATCTATATCCATTTAGCATTAAGATTCTAATTGATGTTATTAGCTTTTCATTAATACTATTAATAATTACTTTTTTACTATCCCTTTATCCACCATGGTAAGTATTTTATCTAAATAAGCTTTATCTTTAATTGATCCTAAATGGTTAAATTAAAACTCTTTGGCACTTCAGGAGTTAGAGGTGAGATAAATATTAATTTAACTCCTGAATTAGCAGTTAAGCTATCACTTGCATTTTCAAATTTTCTTGGAAATTTTGGAACTATTGCTATTGGTAGGGATGTTCGTATTCAATCAAAAGTTTTGGCTAAAGCTTGTATTTCAGGAGCCATTTCTGGTGGATTGAATGTAATTAATGTTGGAGTGGTGCCTACTCCAGCGTTACTCCATATTGTTAAAGAGCTTAAGCTTAATGGTGCAATAATGGTTACTGCAAGCCATATCCCACCAAAATATGCAGGAATACTTTTCTTCCTAGGAGATACTGCCGAGTTAACTCCAGATGAACATAAAATTTTGGAGAGAATGATTCTTGAGAATAAGTTTAAGCATTGTTCTTGGAGTGAAATTGGAAAGGTGGAATATTTTGATGGGAGTTTAGATATTTATTTAAAGGCTATTATTAGGCAGGTTAATGTTAGAAAGATTAGGAGTTTTGGTGCTAAAGTTTTAATTGACCCTTCAAATAGTGCTCAATCATTATTCCTAGTTGAAATTGCAAATGAATTTGGTTGTAAAATATTCACTCTAAATGATTTTCCATGCGAATATTTTCCTGGTAGGGGGCCTGATCTACATCCAAGAACATTAAAATTTACTTCAAATTACTGTAAGACTTTAAATGTTGATTTCGGTATTGCAACCGATGGTGATGGAGATAGATGCTTATTCATTGATAGTAATGGTAAAGTCTTATGGGGTGATACTTCTGGCTGTATATTTGCATTTAGAGAATTATCACGTTTAAAGGGAGGAATTATAGTATGCCCAGTAAATACTTCTAATTTAATTTTCCACGTAGCTAAGCTATGTAATGGTAGTGTTCATTTAACGAAGGTTGGACCGCCAGCCATTATTGGGGCAGTGAAAAAATTGGGTAATGTTATTTTTGCATTTGAAGAATCTGGGAAATATATTTGGCCGGATAATGTACTTTATGGTGATCCAGCATTAGCTCTAGGGAAAATGATCGAAATCCTATCTGAGAGATCAGTTTCATTAAGCAATCTTGTTAGCAGTTTTCCTAAGTACTATAGAGTTAAAGTTGCTGTTGATTGCCCAGAGAATATTAAGCTTAAAGTTTTAAATGAAGTTAAGAAAAGGATAAATGAATTGAATCCAGTTAAGATTATTGATATTGATGGACTAAAGCTTATATTTAAAGATGATAGCTGGTTGTTATTTAGACCATCCGGAACTGAACCAGTATTTAGAGTTTTTAGTGAGAGTAAGGATAAAATATTGGCTGAAAAGCTAGCTAATCTCGGTGTTAAATTGATTAAAAATATAGTTAGTAAATTTATCTAAATAGATCTTTTTCTTCAGGATAAATTAATTCTTCATGACTTCCTTCTCCTCTAGGGTATTCGTATCCCCTAATAATGACTACTGGAATTCCATTAGATTTACCCATAGCTAATTCAGCTGCAGCTGCAAGTTCATCTGCAATTGCCATTTGAGTTACTCTTAAAGTATATCCGAACATATCTTGCTCTCCTCTATAATCTCTTATAGGTTTCATACCTGCAATTCCAATTGCAAAATTTACATGTCCAGCTCTCCAAGCTCTACCAAATGTATCTGATATTATTACTGCAACATCGACACCCTTTAACTCCTTAATTCTATTCCTAATTTTTCTAGCTGATTCATCTGGATCTTCAGGTAAAAGTGAAACTACATCTTTCCTTCCAGCTACATTTGATCTATCAATACCTGCATTAGCACATACAAATCCATGTTTAGTTTCAACTATAATATGTCGAAATTTCATTTTAACAATCTTATTACTTTCCCTCAAAATTAATTCAACAAGTCTTGGATCCTTATTCATTAATAATCCTATTCTTTCAGCAAATTTTGATGGTTCAACTTCATTTAAATTTACAATTCTACCTTCAGCTTTTGCTACAATTTTACTTGCAATTACAATTATATCTCCATCATGTATGCCGACTCCTTGCTTATCCGCTGCTTCACATATTATTTTCCCTAAATCATCCCCTTCTTTAATTAATGGTATTCCTCTTACTCCAATAATCTTAATTTCCTCAATATTCCTCTTCAAATTCTCCACCACTCATTAATCTATTAACGATTAATAGTAGAATTATTATTAAAGTTAGCATGGTTAGTGTTATTGCATGGCTAGCTATAAATTCTGCAATTGAAGCTTTAATCAATGCTCCCCTAAAATCTCCCTTCTGAACTCTTTCTTCAGCTTCTTTAACCAATCTTCTCGCTATTAAAATCCATGGCTGAGCCATTTTATTTTGATGATTTAATAATTTCTTAACATTATCAATTTTACTATATACGCTGTAAATGTCTATTATATCAAAGTTCCATTGCTTAAATCTACTTACTAGATCTTCACCTGCAGTTAGACTTAAATAGTAAACTAGAATGTCTGTTGAAGTAATATTTTTAAATCCTCTTATCCTATTAAAGAATTTTTCATAAAATTTTAATCCTCCATATAGTTTACCTAATTCCTTTATAACAGTATATGATGCTGCATAATAAAATATGACATCCTTACCAAGTTCACCTGGCTTCCAATTTTGAATGAATCCATAATTGTTTCCAACTATTGTTTTAGCAATTTTTTCAATTCTTTCCCTCCTAACTTCAGCTCCAGTCCATCCGGCTTTCAATGTAACTTCAAAGCTTATATATTCTGCTAATCCTTCATGAAACCATAATAATTCTGGAGATATTCCAGCTGCCCATACGAAGTGATGTACTAATTCATGAATTGCAATTTGCTCCCAATATCCAAGTGCAGTTCTAACATAAAATAAATTCAATTTTATTTCACCTAAATGTGTACCATTGAATGGTACATATCCTCCAATCCATAAATCTTCAAGTGTTGGTGCATAAAATTCAACATTAACATTGGTTAAATTAACTGCAAAAATTCTAGTTAAATTTTGATACACCTTTTCATAGGCTAAAATCAATCTTTCAGCTAAATCATAGTATCTCCATGGAGTTTTAACACTAAATATTCCTCTATTAATTACTGTTATATTTGGTGGATTAATTGTTGTATATTCAATTGCTATTCTAGCAATATTGTTATGTAATATAAATGTTACATTATGAAATCCTTCATATTGCTTAATTTCAAATGGTTTCGGTTCCATTTTATTTGAATCTAATTTAGCTGTTTTGGGGAATAGTATGTAAACTGTGCAATTGTCATTCGAGCTAAATCCTATTTGAGGTGTAAAGAAGAAGCATTTAGGCTCAACAATTATTGATCCATAATTCATTTCATAATTAATTTTCATTTCAAATTCATTGCTACAAGTATAGTTAAATGTAAAGTTATTATAAAATATGAATTTTTCACCATTTCTAAGATATGCATCTTTTTCCTTTGAATTAGTAATATTTCCTTTTAAAACTTCCAGCTTCCATTCCGTAAAGTTTTTAGGTACTAATATCCATGAACTTCCTCTTCTTAATTTTGAATGATATATTATTTCAACCTTTAATTTACCATTATTGTCAACTTTCATTATGTAATAATAAGTTCCATGTTTATTTCTAAATGACATTGTTGGAATGCTTATAATCGCGTTTATAAATATCATTATTGTAATGAAAGTTATTGCATATAATGCCTTATGATGATTTTTCATTATGATCCCTCTTCAATTTCTTTCTTGCAAATACAATGTAACCAGTATGTCCAACCATTAATGTTTCAGGTCTTGTTTCACCTGGAACTACTTTAAAGTTTCTAACAATGCATTCAATACATTCAATTGCAGTGAAATTATTTTCCTTCAATGCTCTCACCGTTTTGATTACCTGTTCAATTGTTGGACTATAACTTACAAATATTCCCCAATCTGCTAATGCATTATAAGCATGAGGGACAACTTCCCATGGAGTTGCCATATCAAGTATTACTACATCAACATTCCTTTCATCAATACCCTTAGTTATATCCTTCAATTTAAATTCAACATAATCCATTAATCCAACTCTCTCCAAATTCCTTTTTGCAATTTCAAGAACATCCTCACGTATTTCATAGCTATAGACTTTACCATTAGGTCTAACATAAAAGGCTAATGCACTTGTTAATGCTCCACTACCAGTTCCAGCTTCAACAACCCTACTTCCCGGACCAATACCCGAATACATTACTATTAAAGCTAAATCTTTAGGATAAATTATTTGGGTCTTCCTAGCAAATTTAAATATAAAATCTCTTAAAATTGGCTTTAAAATTGTAAATTTAACTCCCATATGACTCTCAATTTCATCTCCAAATCTCCTACCAATGAGATCATCAAGCTTAATATATCCCTTATGTGTGTGAAGAACATTTCCAGACTTAACTTTAACTAAGTAGGTTCTACGCTTATTTAAATATAAAAGTACATAGTCTCCTTCATTGACAGTTTGATTCAACTTCTTCACCATATGCATTTAACCTAAATACTCTAATCTATATATCCCTATTTCACTTAACTTTATTACACCGAATTTGTAATGTTAATTTGACATGAAAATCGAAGAATTACTTAAATATCCAACTGTTAGAGAAGCTAAGCTTTATAGGAAAGTTAGGAATGATGTTGTTGAATGTAATTTATGTGAACGTAAATGTATAATCCCAGTTAATAATACTGGTTATTGTAAGACTAGAATTAATATTAATGGTAAACTTTATACTTTAACTTATGGAGATTTAAGTGCAATTGAAAGTAGGCCAATTGAAATTAAACCATTCTATCATTTCTGGCCCGGTTCATCAGCATTAACATTTTCAACCTGGAGCTGTAATTTCTATTGTTTATGGTGTCAAAATTGGCATTTAAGTAAACAGGCTCCGGATCCTCGAACCACTAAATATATTGCACCTGAAAAAATTATTAGATATGCATTAAAGTTTGGTGATGAAGGTTTATGTGTAAGTTTTAATGAACCATTAATGTTATTTGAATATTCAATTGACTGCTTTAAGTTTGCAGTTAAAGAGAATTTGTATAACACTTATGTTAGTAATGGTTATATGAGTTTAGAAGCACTTAAAATGCTTAAGAATGCTGGTTTGCATGGATTAAAAATTGATGTTAAGGGTGATGAGGAAGTTTATCAGAAATATTGTGGTGGTGTTCATGTAAATTATGTTTGGAGAAATGCTAGAGAAGCTAAGAAGCTTGGTATTCATGTAGAAATTGTTAATTTAATAGTTACTGATGTTAATGATGATGAAGAATGCATTAGATGGATTATAGAGCAGCACTTAAAAAATGTTGGTCCTAATACTCCAATACACTTCACAAGATATTATCCAGCATTTAAATTCTATAATCCTCCAACTAAAATTGAGAAGCTTGAATTTGCATATGACCTAGCCAGACGAATGGGTGTAAATTATCCATATATTGGTAATGTTCCCGGGCATCCATATGAACATACATATTGCCATAATTGCGGGAAGGTAGTAATTAAGAGATATGGATATAGAATTATTGATTATAAATTAGATGAGAGGAAAAGATGTCCATATTGTGGAACTGAAATTCCAATTACTGGAAAATATATTAGGAAGCCTTCTCCAATCTTTTAATTATTAAATCAACTTTACTGGAAATTTCATTTACCTTTTTAATTAATTCATTAATCTTCTTCTCCTGCTCAGATAATTTCCTAGTAATATGCATTAATAATTTAAGCATATCACCAGTCCAATGAGGTTCATAAAGTAATGGTTCAACAGGTGTTAATGGAGGTTCAGATATACGTTTAAATTCATCCAAAACTTAATCCCCTCCAACTGTAATCCATATAGATGATCATGAATTTAAATATATGGTAAAACATTTAGTCAATAATTTTTAATTCAACAATTTCGCCGCCACAAAACTTAACAGTATATTCACCAGCCATTTCAGCAGTCTTAATTAAATTTTTCCTGGATATTCCAGGTACTCCGCAAGTAATTATTAAAATATTTTTAGTTTCATTTGTAATTTTAGTTAATTCTGAATCTCTATGAGGATAGAGATTAATAATTTTTTCACGATCAGCAATCACTGGCTGTTTAGTAATTCTCCTCTTCTTATCACCAATACCCCAAAACTCCTCTCCTTCTTTAGACCATCTTAAGATTATTGGTTCAACAATTTTATTGTAATCATATGCTCCAATTGAAATTTGAGTTAAAATTGAGACTATATTGTATACATCAACTGCACAATTAATTCTAGGCAAGCCTTTTCCACGTAAAATTCTTCTAATCAAAGCTTCAGCTGAAGGTCTCTGCTTAGTAGGATCAATTTTAACTCTCCAATAAAAGTCTCTATAAGCCCTAATTATAGGCATGTCCTTTAAAGTTTTTAAATTAAAATTATTTCTCACCCAATTTTCCACACGTTTAATTTCACTTAAAAGTTCACTACAATAATTCATTGAATTAACATTTCTTATTAAAGCCGCACCAAGATATAAATTCTCAAATTTAGCCTTAATATCACTGCTAATCTCAATTAATACCATATATAGCACCAAATATTTTAAGCTAAAAATAGAATTAAAACTTAACACTTAAAATTCTAAGCATTCAAGAATTCTTTCAATTCTACTTAACCTATTCACATGATTAGGTAATCGTGGGGCTCAGTTCTGGCGTCATTCTTCATCAAAATTGGTAATACCAGCCCTCTTCATCGCCCCGATAAATAGTGTAATATTCAAATTTAAACTTAACTAATTAATTCATTTGAGGTGAAAATTATTGAATTATATGGTTGAAATTATAGTTAAAGAGGTTAGGGGTTATTGTGCATGTAATTATAAGATTGGAGATAAATTTGTAATTGAAAGATTTTACATTAAGTCAAATCAGCAATCAAAAATTTGCATTCATGCACTTTCATCAATGCTAACATTACTTTCAAAATTTCTAGCAGGAGTTTCAGCAAAAGATTTGGGTATAGGTGAAGTTGATGACATAGGTTATTTGCAATGTCCAGATCCCGGAAAACCATATACTAAAGGTGGAACAGTAATTTTTGAGTTAAGGAGAATTAAATTGAATTAAAGGAGTGTCATAATTGAAATATATTCTAATGTCAATTAAACCAGTATTTGCAAATGAAATTTTAAATGGAAGAAAGAAATTTGAAGTTAGAGCTAAAATTGGAGGGATTTCAAGTGGAGATAAGATAATCATTTATGCATCAAGTCCAGTAAGGGCAATTATAGGTGAATTTACTGCTGGGAAAATCATTATTGGTAGTGGTGAGGAAATTTGGAATTATTTAATTTCAAATAATTATGGAATAACTAGTCTCGATGAACCATACATTAAACCTAAACGAAGAGTTATGGCAATTGAAGTTAAAAATCCAATAAGGTATGGTAATCCAATAACCTTAAATGAAATAAGAATGCATATTCCAAAATTTATGCCACCAATGAGTTATCAAGAACTTAAGGGTGAACTTTTAAAGATAATTATGAAATTAATTAAAGAAAAATATTTGAATTAAATGTTTAACTATTCGAACTATTGTTCAAAACTTTAGTATTTTATATTTGAACTCCAATTTGTTAAGTGGTGAATGAATTGGAGGGTAAATTAAGGATAGCTGTAATTACGCTACTAATGATTTCAATACTAATTGGAACAATATTCTTCATTAAACCAAGCAAACCAGAAGAGAAAATTCTCATCGAACAAATATCGATCGGAACATTTAAATCAATAGATGAAATAGAAAGTTATATTAAATCTACAACTCAAGCATATGGAATAATGCCATCAATAATGCCATTTTATGGTGGTTTCGCTATAACTGAAGAATTTAAAGGTGCACCAGTACCAATGGCTCCAGCTAGAGGTGAAGTTGGAGGATTAAAATATTCTAAAACTAATGTTCAAGTTGAAGGTGTTGATGAGGCAGATATCGTGAAAACTAATGGTGAATACATTTTCTTAGCATCAAACAATGAATTATATATTATTAAGGCTTATCCACCCTCAGAATTAAAAATAATTTCAAAAATGAAATTGAATAACTTTACTAGGATTGCTGGATTATTCATAACTCAAAATAGACTAATATTGCTATGCGAATCATTCATGAGGCATATATGGGTTTTTTATGAAAATAGGACTAGTGAGACACAGATAGTTAAGGTTAGAATGATTACACCGAACACGACTACATACATGTATGATATATCTAATCCTAAAAATCCAAAGTTAATTAATTATGTTAATGTAACTGGAAGATATGTAACTTCAAGATTAATTGACAATTACATCTACGTAATAGTTTCACAGCCATCAATTATTGGAGATAAAGTATTCTTACCAATAATTAATGGAAAACAGGTTTCACCATCAAATATAAAGTATTTTGGAGCAGATATTGGATATAGTTTCACGACAATTTTAGCCATTAATACTGAAAATGGTGAATATAATGAGGAAGTATTCTTAACCGGATATTCAAGCCACATATATGTTTCATTAAAAAATCTCTATATACTCTCGAGAAGATGGATTAAACCAATTAAAATTATGAATAAAGCATTATCAGTAATAATGCCATTATTACCAAATGAGATTAAAAGCCAAATTGAAAAGATAAATAAAATGAATATAACTTTAATGGAGAAATATTATAAGATAGGAGATGTAATTAGCAATTGGATCAATAAATTACCAAAGGAGAAGAGAAAGAAATTCATTGAGGAAATTCGGAGAAAAACATTTGAATTAATGAAAAAATTATGGAGAGAAGAAACTGCAATTTATAAGTTTAGACTTAATGGATTAAATATAACTGCAATAGCCATTGGAACTGTTCCAGGCTATGTTTTAGATCAATTTTCAATGGATGAATATAATGGATACTTTAGAATTGCAACAACTATTACAAAGCATTATCCTAAATTTGAAACATCAAATAACGTATACATACTAGATGAAAATCTAAATATTACAGGTAAAGTTGAAGATTTAGCTATTGGAGAAAGAATTTATGCTGCAAGATATATGGGAAATATAATGTTCCTAGTAACATTTAGAAGAATTGATCCATTATTCGGAATTGACTTATCAGATCCAAGAAATCCGAAAGTAATTGGATATCTAAAAATTCCAGGATATTCAGAATATCTCCATCCATATAAAGATAAGTATTTAATTGGAATTGGAATGGATGCTGATGAAACTGGAAGAATTAAGGGAATGAAAGTATCATTATTTGATATTTCGAATTTAAAGAACATAAAGGAAATTTCATCATTAAGCATTGGAAATGGATATGCATGGTCGCCAATATTATCAGATCACAAAGCTTTCATGATTAATTTAGAGAAGAATTACTTTGCAATACCAGTAATGAGTAAGGTTAGCGAAAGCGGAGTATACATCATAGACATTATTGGAGAAAAATTATCATTAAGAGGAATAATTCCCCATATTAATGCTCAAAGATCACTTTATATTGAAGACTACATTTACACGTTTTCATTCGATGAAGTTAAAGTTGTAAATGAAAATCTAGAAATGGTAAATCAAATTTCGCTGGAATCACTTAAATAATTTACAAAAACTCATTCCTTTTTTATGGCTAATTTAATATACTTTTAATGCTAATTAGGTTGAGGGTGAATTAATTGAGATTTAAGGAGTTTATGGAGAAATCATCAATTGAACATGATAGTAGAATTGTTCTGGCTCTTGATCTTTCAGCTTTACCTAAAGACTTAGACTCAAATAGGTTGAAGAATAAGGCTATTAAAATTTTAAAGGATGTTAGTCCACATATATGTGCAGTTAAAATTAATATGCAACTTCTTCTTCCACTTGGACTTTACACTGGTATTAAGGAGATTATTGATTTAGCTCATAATCTTGATTTACCAATAATTATGGATTGTAAATTGAGTGATGTCGGTCATACTAATGCTTGGGCTACTAAACATTATTTTGAAGCTGGATTTGATGCATTGATAGTTAATCCATTGGTTGGATGGGAGCAGGGTATGGAGCCAGTATTTAATGTTGCAAATGAATATGATGGTAAAGGCGTAATTTTACTCGTATATACTTCTCATAAGGCTGCACCTGAAAGTTATGAATTAAATGTGGTTGATCCATTAACTAATGAAGTTAAACCATTATTCATGATTTTTGCTGAGAGAGCATTGAAATGGAATGCTGATGGAATAGTTGTTGGTGCAACTTATCCTGAGAAAGTGAAGACTATTGCCGAATTTTTGAAGGGTAGGATTCCAATTTATTCTCCTGGAATTGGAGTTCAGGGCGGTAAGATTGAGAATTGCCTTAAGGCTGGAACCAAATATTTCATTATTGGTAGATCAATATTTCAAGCTAATAATCCTGCTAAGACTGCTGAGAAAATTAAGTTAATGATTAAGTCCTATGAAAGCAAAGTTACCTATGAATCCTAGTTATTATACCAAAACCTCTAGTTCTTCCCTCTCTAAATACAAACCAATCTCCTTCAGATACGTATTCAGGTTTATAACAGAATTCTAAGTCTACGTATGCTACATCACCTGTTCTTAATGGTTCCCTGGACATCCAAGTAAATTTTGCTGCCTGTCTAATGGTATATATGTGTAGTACTGCTTGATATCCGCGCTTAATTGTTGTTGGATGGTGAAGTATTGTTACTCTAGCTCTAAATGATTTCACTGCTCTTGGAGTTAAACTTTTATCTAAAATACACATTCCCTTTTCAACTTCATCATAATCTAGATTTCTTAGTGCTAGACATGCTTCTTGACCTGCAATTGCTCTATCAACACTAACTCTATTTACATGAATTGACCTTACTTTTACAAGTCTAAAGCTTCCATCCCTAAATGGTCCAAGTTGTAAATAATCATCTACTTCAACTTCGCCTTGAAGAACGAGGCCGCTAACAACTGTTCCTACACCTCTAACATTAAATTTCTCTTCAACATACATTTTGAATGGTTTCCTAACCCTCTCTTCCCATCGAAGTCTTGGTGGTAGAATATTTAGAAATAATTTAAGCATATCTAATCCTTCGCCAGTAGTATTTGAGACTAGAAATATTGGGGTAATTCTTCCACTAGCCATATTTCTGGCAGCTACAACTACATCATCGATATCATTTATTATCATCGGAATCTTATTTATTCCCGGTCTTTTTAGAATATATTGAATTTCACGTATAACTCTATTTAAAACTTCTTTGGGAGTCATATCAATTTTAGTTATTACTATGAATACTGGAATTTTAAGTACAACTGTTATTCCTAAATGTTCCTTTGCAGTTCCAATCATACCTGCATTCGCAGCTACGCATAGCATTACATAGTCTGGTACTCTTCCAGTCACCCCTTTAAGTGTAGTTCTCAAATAGCGTTCATGTCCACCTAAATCTACGAAGCATATTACTTTGGAGCTATTTAGAAATACCTCAGCTTCATCTAATGGTGAGGCTAAATTATAATTTACAATATTTCCAGTTTCATCGAATCCTAATAGGTGACTTGAAATTTATGATCATGTAGAAATCTAACTTCTTTGCTTCTCGCTAGTCCATTCCCATCATCAAGTTCACCTGAACATAAAACTCCAATAACTGTTGATTTTCCACTATCAACATTACCTAAAACTGGGATCATAAGGTAGATTGGGAAATCTTCTCTAACCATTCTAATAAGAAGTTCAGCTACAATTCCCTTCTTCCCTCTACCCTTCCTTAGAATGGTTACTTTTGCACCTATTTTTCGGGCGGCCTCATTAATCCATTTTAAACTTTCCTTCAATTCATATTCATTTAAACCTATTAATTGCCCATCATCGCTAACTCCAATTTCATAAATGGCTTCTCCGCCGCCCTCCCTTAATCTATAGCGCATTTGAGTTGCTAATCTTTCAATTCTATCTTCATTTGGATTAATGATCTTTAACTTATATTCTACATTACCCTCCTCTTTCTCCCTATCCATTTTCTCCCAATTAATCCAAATTGACATTAAACTCACACGCTTAATTCTATAGTTTATCTATGATTAATTTCACCTAAAATTAAAATATATCTTTCATTAATGATTGTGTGGTGCTATAAATTGTCTAATAGAATGATATTTTCAGGTAAAATTACATGTTACTATGAACTATTCGATAGAGATGCTTCAAAATATGAAGAGTTAGTTAGAAAAGCGATTATGAATGCATGGAAATTTAATGGTGAAGTTGAAGGTAAAATGACTTTCAAGGAGGGATTAATTTCAAATATAAAGATATGTACCGATTTCTCCATTAATAGAGCTATTTCTCAATTTAACTTCTCAAATGTAAGAGAATTAAGCAATGTTGCTAAGCTGCTTAAATCAATACTTAAAAATGCTTCTCTATGTAACATTTTCATGAATATTAATGGATTAACTGAAAAAGATTTGATTGAAATTGAGAATAGAATTAAGAAATTAAAATTTAGAGGCTTAATTGAAGATCCATCAACACACTCATTTAGATGTGATATCATATTAAAGGACTTCTCCTATAGCTTTGCCATTTATGGCGAAATGTTTTCAGCTGATATTATTGCTAGATTTAGAGATGAAAGCGAAGTTAATATGCTGTTTAACTCCATTAAATCTATAATTAAGCCCTCAGTAATTAATAGGCTATTTAAGGGAATAAAATAGATTACATCATTCTCCTATAAGATTTCCATAACCTTATAACTTTAGGTATTAAATTCTTAATTGAATATCCAGCTCTAACATTTACTCCTGGACATGATTTATCAATGTAAACATATAGTGTTTCTCCATGATAATTAACTTTGGCCGTTGAAGGCTTAATGTTCGGTAATGGCTTTTTAGAAACATGAAATGGATAGATCTTACAACATCCAGGTCTCTCCAAGTATATTTGGCAATAGGCTATTGGTCCTTCATATTTTAAGAAGATGCATGTATCATCAGGTTTTTTTATTAAGTAAAATTTTCCACCAGCTTGAATAACTACTGGTCCATATTTTCTCGTTAAATGTAATGCTTCAATAAATTTTAATGGAATGGCAAATGCTTTACAGCAATATCCACATCTAATGCATCTCCATAATTCAGCATCTCTCCAACCAATATAATTATGTCCCCTGATCATCCCTATACTTCTCCAAACGCCATTTAACTAACTTTTACCTTAAATTTTACGGGTGAAATTTATGGAATTGAGTAATGTGAGTTTAGGTAAACTTAATAGAATAAGTTTAAGCGAAATCGTAAAGCAATTAAAATCTTCTTCAAAGAATGTGGGTTGCATAATTCTATTTATTGGAATTGTTAGAGAAGAAGCTGCCTTAGGCGGTAAGGTTAATCATTTATTTTATGAAGCATATGAATCAATGGCCATTAAGAAGATGCAGGATTTAATTAATAATGTAGTCAATAGAGAAAATGTTTTTTCTGCATGTATACATCATGAACTGGGTAAGGTTAAAGTTGGGGAATTAACCATGATTGTTGGGGTTGCAGCTAAACATAGAGCTGATGGATTTAAAGCTATTCAGTGGCTTATTGATAAAGTTAAGAGTGAAGTACCCATATGGAAAAAGGAAGTAACAGATAAAGGTGATTATTGGGTTCATGAAATTAAGAAGAATTAAACCATTAGTCTTATTAGCTAAATTTTAGATTAACTTAATATCGGGGTTGATTTTATGTCTAAAGACTTAGCTTCAATTATTGAGAAGGCTTCAACTCTACTTCTAAAAGCTGCAACAACAATTCTCCCACCAGATGTTAAAGAGGCATTAATTAAAGCTAGAGATATTGAAGACAATCCATTAGCGAAATCGCAATTAAATGCCATATTAAAGAACTGTGAAATAGCTGAGAAAGAAGGTAAACCTATTTGTCAAGATACTGGACTGATAATATTTTACTTAAAAGTTGGAGAGAACTTTCCAATTAAAGGCAAGTTAAGTGAAGTCTTAAGTAAAGCAACAATTAATGCTACACGTGAAGTTCCACTTAGACCAAATGCAGTTGACGTATTAACTAAAGTTAATAGTGGAGATAATACTGGAAGATATATTCCGTGGATTGAATGGGAAATAGTTCCTGACAGTGATATATTAGAGATTACTGCTTTTCCAAAAGGCGGTGGCAGTGAAGCTCCATGTATAGCTAAAGTATTCTCTCCAGCTCAGGGATTAAGATATGTTAAGAAATTGGTTGTAGATACTGTTGCTGATTGGGGTGCTAAACCATGCCCACCAATAGTTATTGGAGTTGGAATTGGAGGCACAATTGATATTGCAATGAAATTAGCTAAAAAATGTCTATTAAGACCAATTGGAACTAGACATGAAAATCCAGAGATTGCTAAATTGGAGGAAGAGTTACTTGAATTAGTTAATTCACTTGGAATTGGACCTCACGGTGTTGGTGGTAAGACAACAGCATTAGCAGTAAATATTGATTATGCACATAGACATCCAGCAACTTATGCAACTGGATTAGCATTTAACTGTTGGGCTGCAAGGAGATCTACAATGAAAGTTCACCCTAATGGTGAGGTTGAATTTGTTACTCATAAGATTTTGAATGAAATTTGGAGGAGGTGAATTTATGGCTGAATATTATCTTAAAACTCCATTGAGTGAAGAGGACGTTAGGAAGCTACGTGTTGGAGATATAGTCTACCTTTCAGGATTAATTGTTACTGCAAGGGATGCTGCTCATTCAAGAGCATTAGAATTACTCAATAAGGGGGAGAAATTACCCATAGACTTGAAAGGTTTAGCTGTATATCATTGCGGCCCAGTAGTTCAGAAGAAGGATGATAAATGGATTATAGTTGCAGCTGGCCCAACAACCAGTGCTAGAATGGAGACATATGAAGCTGAATTCATTGAGAAAACTGGAGTTAGAATGATTATTGGTAAGGGTGGAATGGGATCTAAAACTGCAGAAGCATGTAAGAAGTTCGGTGCAGTTTATGCAATGTTTACTGGTGGTGCAGCTGTACTCGCAAGTGGAGCTATGAAGGAAGTAGTTGGAGTTGAATGGTTAGATTTAGGTGTTCCAGAGGCACTTTGGATTATTAAAGTTGAAAATTTCGGTCCACTAATGATTACAATAGATTCAACTGGAGAAAACTTCTATGAGAAGAAAGCTGAAGAGATTAAGAAACGATTAAAGGAGATTGTCTATCCGAAAATTGGACTTACTTAACATTTTCATTTCTCTATTTTATATTTTCATTTTGATAAATACCATTGTAAAGTTTATGCGGTTTACTCTCCATTCTAACGAATATTAATTGCATTAATCTAGCATTTCTCTCTAAATATACTCCATTAGGATTAAATACTACAAGTAAACTTTCACTTCTACCCCTATATCCTGGATCCCAAAGTGCAGAAAAAACCATGACTCCACTTCTAAGTAATGATGATCTAGGTATTCCAATTGCGATCATATTCTCTGGTACATGAACTACTTCATTAAATCTAACCTTATAAGCTCCCTTAGACAAAAAGACCTTACCTTCACTATCAAATTCAATTTTCCTACATTTTGAAATCTTTCTTTTCTCATTTGTAAGATCAATATATCCGGGATCAATAAATTCCTCTACATCCCTTAATGTAAGCTCAATACCTGCGGGTTGAACTTGATGTTCAATTGAAATTAAATTGCTAATTGCTTTCATCTTCAAAATTTCAATTCCAGGAATTGCCATATTTTTCACCTAATTATTCCATAAATGGTTTCCCTAATTAACTACTATTCTAACGTTAACTGTTTTACTCCCAAAATGGTCTTGTTCTCAAATATTCTTTCTCAGCTTCAAGTAAATCTAAATAAAATTCATCTTCATCTTCATGATATTTCCTAAGTATTCTGGCTGCAACTGTAGGTCCAATACCTCTAGCTGAAAGTGCAATAATGGCTTTCTTACCATAAGTCATAACTAATCCAACAGTTTTCCTAAGTTTCTCAAATTCCTCCATTTCACTTCTACTTAACCTTCTTCTTTTCTTCCATTTCTTCAATATTTTGATTAAATTAGTTTTGCTTGGATGAGCCGCACCAATAGCTTTAGCACCGCATTTTGGGCATCTAATTTCATTTGGAATATACTTGATTTTTCTAATTGTATGCCAATTTCCACAGTAAACACATATCAGTAATACTTCCTTATCAAGTAGTCTAGCTTTCATAATTTCAGTTAATGTTGCCAATGCTTTTTTGGGAGGGATTAAATCGTATGGTAATGCTACATTAAGTATATAGTATGCCAGTGTCGAGACTCCCTCTTTAATAGATCCATCGTAAATTTCCACTTTAACTTCTCTATTCCTTATTTTCTCAAGATAGTTAAATAATCTATTGATATCGAAGTAGTCATGTAATGTTTCATTAATGGCTTCTTCTTCAACGGGAGTTCCTTCAAGTAACCTTAATATTCTATTAATCTTACTTAATGGAGCTTCTTTAGATAATATTCCAAATCTTTTAGCTACATGATATAATTTCCATTTAAAAATTTCACTTGATTTTATTGCTTCATTAATTTCTCTCATCGTATTACATAGTTGCATTAATAGTTTTGATATTGAATGAGCCTTAATTGCCTTAGGTAGGCTTATTAATACTCTATATGGGTCACTAAATACTCTAACGCTAGTTTTTAATCTCTTAGTTAGTTCATAGCCTAATAATACTGCCAACGCCTTATTTACTCTAGTTCCAAGGCATGAATGAATTACAATTATATTTCCCAATCCCTCAATAACAACTCTATTATTTGTTGGTAATGGTATTCCGCATGAAATATGTTCTCCCAATTCCTTTAAGGCTTTATTTAATGCCCTACTAGTTAATGGATATGTTTCCGCTTTAATGGATCCATTAATTAATTTCTCTCTTAATTCACCCACTTCTTGAGCAATTTCATATGGAACTGGAATTAATTCTCCAATCCAAGCTGGTATCGCTCCAATTTCATCTTCAACCTGAACTACATAAACTCTGCAATCTCCTTCTGATATTGTAATAGTTTTCCACGTTCTTCCAGCTAATATGAATGGCTCCTTTTTAAATCCATGAATTGCAATAAATTCTTCATCAAGACTTCCAATAGGTTTTCTTGAGGCAATGTCTATTACAATAAACTTCTTAATATCTGGAATTACCGATAAATTTTCGTAATAGTATTTCCATGAACCTCTTCTACATTTAACGATTTTACTTTCATTATTAACTTCAAATTTTAAAATTTTAATTTCAGCTAGTAATGATGCAACTTTCTCTAAATCATTAATAGTTAAATTTCTATACGGATAGGCTCTTCTAAATACTTTCAATGCATAATTTAAATCTAATTTTCTTAAATCCATAGTTAATCCTACAAGTTGATGAGCTAAAACATCAAGTGACCTTTCATATATTTCAGTTTTCTCCAAATTTTTTTCAAGAGCTCTTCTTGCAATCACAGCTGATTCTAAAATATCATCAACATTCGAGGCTAAAATTAACCCTCTAGATACTTCCCATAATTTATGTCCAGCTCTACCAATTCTCTGAATCATTTTTGTTACCTGTCTAGGGGACATATATTGAATAACATAATTTGCTGTTCCAATATCAAGCCCCAATTCTAATGACGATGTACAAACAAGCAGATTTAGCATTCCTTTCTTAAACATTTTTTCAGCTTCAATTCTCTCTTCTTTAGATAATGATCCATGATGAACCTTAATTTTTAAATTTGAATCTAAAAGTTTTAGTCTTGAAGCTAATGCTTCAGCCATCTCCCTAGTATTTGTAAATAGTAATGTTGGACCTTCTCTATTAGCGATTCTAATTATATATTTTAGCTTACTTATTGCTGATGATGAAATTTCAAATTTTTCAGCTAAAGTTTCATTTCCCTCTTCCTCTGCTACATCAACTATTATTTCAAATTTCTTTTCAGCTGAGACATTAATTATTTGAACATCACGATTTGTTCCAACCAAAAATTTACCGACAATTTCGGGTGAACCAATAGTTGCAGATAAGCCTATTCGTTGAAATTCCCTCTTAGTAATTTCCCTTAATCTTTCTAAGGCTAATGCTAATTGTACTCCTCTTTTATCCGAAGCTAATTCATGAATTTCATCTATAATAATCCATTTAATATTACGTAAATGTCCCCTTAACACTCTACCCGGAAGAATTGCCTGTAAAGTTTCAGGTGTAGTTATTAGTATTTGTGGGGGCTTAATTGCCTGCAATCTTCTTATTCTTTGAGGTGTATCTCCATGCCTAATGGAGACATTAATATTTAATTCACTGGCTATTTTAACCATCCTTCTAAAAACATCCCTATTTAATGCTCTAAGTGGAGTTATATATAATGCGTAAATTCCCCCTTCAATTTCCCTTTCAATAATTTTATTGAATATTGGAAATAATGCGGCTTCAGTTTTACCTGAACCAGTAGGTGCAATTAGAAGGACATTAAATCCTGCTAATATATATGGAATACCCTTTTCCTGAGCTATTGTAGGCTTATCATATCCATACTTCCTAATTACACTCCTTAATTTCTGATTTAATTTTTCGAAAACATTCATTCCTAAATCTTCCTCAAAAACTTCATTCTCTCCCTATGCATTCTAAGTTCTTTTCTTAAGAAATCCCTTAAAGCCATTCTTATAATTTCACTTCTAGATGGATAAACCTTAATTTTAACTAATTCATCCATTATTTCAATATATGTCTCTGGTAATCTGACGCTTATGACCTTCAATTCACCATGCACCAAAATAAAACTATATTATCGCCTAATTAATCTAATCTTCGGTTTAGTTTCATGAAATTTAAATTACTAAAACCAAATAATTTAATCTAGGTGAAGTATTTGGGAAAAATTTCGGTATCTAGAGTTAAAACTGGTATCCCAATTCTCGATAAGGCATTACCATTAGGTATTCCTAGAAATAATATGATTATGATTTTAGGTGAAGGTGGAACAGGTAAATCAGTATTCATATTACAATTAATGTATGAAAGATTGAGGAGAAATGAACCATGTATTTTCATGTGTTTTGATGATGCACCAATAGCTATTGAGCAAAATGCAATGGGTTTCAATTGGAATTTAAGAGAATATGCGGATAAAGGATTATTAAGATTTATTGATTGCTATTCATTTAGAATGAAGCCGGATAAAACTAGAATTCCCAAACATATAGTTTACATTGATAATCCAAGAGATTTACATCAATTAACACAAAGATTCACCGGTCTTATGGATGAAATGAATATGAATAATGCCGGAGCTGTTTTCATAGATTCATTAACAGAATTAATGTCAATAACTGAATCTGCAATTGCATTAGAAACAATTAAGACTTGGAGAGCTGAAGCAGCTAAGGAAAGATTAGTAACTGTATTTGCAACATTTCATTTCGGAATTAAACCATTTGATGATTTAGAGCAAATACTTGAATATGTAGTTGATGGAATCATAGATTTAAGATATGACCCTACGTTAATGCAAAAGGGTATTTTAATTAAACAATTTAGAGTTAGAAAGATGAAAGGAGCTCCACATCAAACAACATGGTTTACATTTACAGTTACAAATAATGGAATAGAAGAATTAACAATTAAATATGAGAAATCATAATTTCTAATATCTCACGGCATCTTTCCATAAATAGTTAAAGTATATTCTTGCAAGCTTAACTAATTCACTATGATTAGACCATATTGCAATCAAGCTATTATCTTCTCCACCAAGTATAATTAATGCTTCCCGCTCATCAATAATTAATCCTCCACCAAACATTTTCTCCCTAAACCTAACTTCAATTCCATAATTAACCAAGTCATTAAAACTTTCTCTTTGATCAATATTAACTAAAACTTTAATACTAATTCCTTTAAGGGCATAACTGAATAATCTATCTCTAATTAATCCATATATTAATTTAGATTTAAATGGAATTGCAACCTCAATTTCACTATTAACTCTATCTAAACTTTTTAAAACCCTATTTATAATTGAAGTAGCACCTCTCAAAATAATTACTTCAGGTTTTTCTTGAACGTAAATTCTATCATAAATTGGTTGAAGTTCATCAATCAAATTTCTCCCTAATTCACTAAATTCTCTTTCAATTTTACTCAATGATTTCTTTATACTTTCAATTGGAGGTTTTGCAAAATATTTTTTAGGCTTTCCTCCTTCAACATTAATCCAACCCTTCTCTCTAAGTTTAGATAATGCTTCATAAATTTTCGAATATGGTATCATCGCAATAGCACTTAATTCATTTGCAGTTAATGGTCCATATTCAATAAGTGCAATGTATGCTTTCGCCTCATAATTGCTTAAACCTAATTTTCTAAGTTTAATTAGAATTTCATTTGAACTCATACAAATCACCGGATGAATTGTTGGATTAACTTGAAATATACTTAGTTAAGTTAAATTTATAATGCTTACTATTAAAGGGTGATGCAAATTGCAGGTGCTAAGAAAAACTAAAAGTTTATGCCCTAAATGTCTAAAAGTTATTGATGCAGAAGTATTCGTTGATGATAATAATGTTGTTAAAATAAGAAAAACATGTCCAGATCATGGTTATTTTGAAGACACCTATACTTTTTCAGATTATGAACTATATAAATGGGCCGAAAAATACGCTCACGATGGAAATGGAATTGAAAATCCATTAACAAAGGAAGTTAATGGATGCCCATTCGACTGCGGAATATGTCCAAATCATAAATCACATACAGTACTAGCCATAATTGATGTCACAAATAGGTGCAATATGAAGTGCCCAGTATGTGTATCTGGGGACGAAATATTATTAGTCAAAAATTCACGTGAAGGTAAGTTTTTAACCTTAGAAGAAATTGCTACTTATGCTTTTAATACGATAAAGCCGATACCTCTATGTCCAAATGTCGACTATGTAAATGTTTTCCATCTCTCCATAATGGTTCCCATAGTAGAGGCAAATGGGAGAATTAAGTGGTCAAGGATAGTGAAAATTTACCGCAAAAGAAATGTTCCAAAACTACTGGAAATAGAAACCAATAGTGGTCGACGAATAAAGGTGACACATGATCATCCACTAATAATATTTAGGAATAATTGTATGCAAAAAATTCTTGCTAGAGAGTTAAAATTAGGAGATTACGTTTGCATAGCAGGTAAAATAGACTTAGGAGAGAGGAAACAAGTTAAAGAACTCGATATTCTCAAGCTTTTAGAGAAAGCCCCCTTGGAAGAACTTAATCAGGTTTATGTTAGAAATCTCGGTTCATACTTAAAGTGGCTGAGGAGAAGTGTAGGAACTTACAAGAGAATTAGTGAAATTGCTGGGATAAATGTTTGGAATTATTGGTGGAGCACTAAAGGTTACATGCCATTAATTCACTTCTACAAATTAATTAGGAAATTTGGTTTACCATTAGAGTTTAAAAGAGAAATTAGGATAGGTGTGAAAGGCAAGAGATATAATCTACCTGCGATACTACCAATAACAAGGGATTTTGCCCGCTTCCTAGCTCTATTTGTAGCTGAGGGTCACTTAGAGTATGTCCCTAAGCAAGCTTATAACGTAGTTATAACTGCAAAAGACGTTGAAGAAGTGCTTTCAATTCTTAAAAGGATAGGGCTTGACGCAAAAGTAGTGGATTACTCTAAGTATGGGAAAAGGCATAAAACTCCTCAAATAAAGGTATCAAATAAAATTTTAACCTTAGTTTTCCTCTATGGATTAAAGCTTGGGAGAACTGCAAGTGAAAAAAGATTGCCAAGCTTCACTCCATCATTGCCGATGGATATCATAAAGACAATTCTCTCCGAGTTATTTGACAGAGATGGATCAGTAACTCGAACTTCACGTCGTACTTGTGTAATCTATAAAACGACATCACGAATTCTTCTACAGCAACTACAATACCTGCTATCCATTTTCGGAATTTTCTCAAGAACTTACACTTCTTATTCCTCAAATAATCCGTTGGCAAAGCATGACGCCTATGAACTACAAATATCAACTAAGCCAGAGATCGAAAAACTCTTACGCTTGCTATGTAGTGAATCGAAAACTGTCAAGAAGCTTAGAAAGCTACTCCCAAGTAAAGGTAAAACGACTTTTGAAAAACAGAGCGATATTATCTTAGATCGCGTGAAAAATATTAGGGAAATTGAGAATCTATCCAATACCGTCTACGATCTAGAAGTTCAACACTCCTCACATAACTTCCTCGTTGGAACAATTTTCGTTGGAAATTGCTTCGCTAATGCTGCAACTACAGGGTACGTATATGAGCCTTCATTAGAGCAAATTAGGAAAATGCTGATCACACTTAGATCAATAAAGCCAGTACCACCACCAGCAATACAGTTTAGCGGTGGAGAGCCAACTGTACGTAAGGACTTACCTGAAATAGTTAGGATGGCTAAGGAGGTTGGATTTGATCATGTTGAAGTTGATACTAATGGATTAGTTTTAGCTGAAAATATTGACTATTACAAAGCACTCCTAGATGCTGGAATGAGCACTATCTATTTGCAATTTGATGGATTAACTGACGATATTTACATTAAACTTAGAGGAATGCCATTAATGAAGAAGAAACTTAAGGTAATTGAAAATGCTAGAAAACTTGGTCATGAAAGTATAGTATTAGTAGTAACTTTAAGTAAAGGTGTAAATGATCATCAAATGGGAGACATAATTAAATTCGCAATGGAAAATTCAGATGTAATTAGATGTGTAAATGTTCAACCAATATCATTTAGTGGCAGAGCAACTCAACTTGAAAGACAACAATTACGAATTAATACGAGTGACTTTATGAAGCTAGTTGAAGAACAAACTAATGGATTAATAACTAGATGGGATTTCAGACCAGTACCATCAGTAGTCCCAATATCGAGAGCTGTAGGAGCACTTAAAGGAAAACGATATGTAGAATTTACTACAAGTCCCTTCTGTGGAGTAGCAACATTCTTAGTTAAAACAGATAAGGGTGAATGGGTTCCAATAACTAGGCTAGCTGATGTAGATAAATTCTTCAATGCAATGGAGAAAATTTATGAAGATGCAATTAGAGGGAGAAAAGCTAGAGCATATATGAGAGCTATAGCAGCATTAAGGTACGTTAAATTTGGATTATTAAAAGATCTTGTATGGCCAGTAATTAAAGAGGGAAGCTATAAGGCGCTGGGAAGATTCATGAGAAGAGTAATTATGATCGGATGCATGCACTTCATGGATGTATGGAACTTCGATTTACAAAGAGTACAAAGATGCGTAATACACTATGCACTTCCAGATGGAACTGTTAGACCATTCTGTTCACATAACAATATACATAGAGAACTAATAGAGAAAAAATTCAGCATACCCTATGAAGAATGGCGAAGAATGGCAACATCTAAATAATAATCTCCTTCAATTTTATTCGGGGGCAATTTTGGTAACCGAAATTAGAGAATTTAAATCTGTAAATGAACTCATAGACCACATAAATCATGAAATTAATAACATTACAGTAACAATAGAAAGCTATATGAAGAAAATTAATGAAATTAAAGATAAAATTGAGAAGCTAAATAAAATATCAGATTATTTAACTAAAGTTTTAGGTAAAAGACCTGAAACAATTTCTCCTCAAGAAGTTAATTTTATGGGGCTAAAAATTATAATAAATCCATCTCTCAAACATGAATTAGAAGTTTTTGAAGATATAATTAAAAAGTTAAATGATAAATTAATAGCACTACAAAAAATAAGAAAAGCAATTGAATCTCTAGGATTAAGTGAATATGAAGAATTAGAATTAAAAGTTGTCATTATTGATGAATTACCCGTAAAATTAATGATTAAATTGGAGTGATAATATATGATACTTGAGTGGTGTTTAAATTGGGCTTCTCAGATTTTGCCTATAAATATTTCTTCGGTATTGGTAGAATCATACTTAAACTTCGTTCTTCACTTCCAGATGAAATTAGAAAAGCTGGAATGAATATTCACTATGAAGTTTATGCTTCGATAATTGGTTTCGTAATCTTTGTTCTACTAATTATTTTTTCTTCCTCTATCTCATTAATAGTTTACATTTACATAATGTATTTCAATTTCATACCATTAAATAAAGTTATATTATTAAGCTTAATGTTTACGGTGATATTAGTTCTCGTAATTTCAATAAGCACTATTTATCCTAAACTACTCGCAGCTAATAGAGTTTCTGCATATGATCAAGAAATTCCATATGCTGTGGCATATCTAAGTATAATGACCTCTGGAGGTATGTCCCCCTATATTGCTATTGAGAGATTGGGTTTTGCTAAAATAGTCTTTAAAAAGTTTTCCCAGCTTGCAATGAGATTTACAGTTATGGTTAGAGCTATTGGATGGGATCCATTAACTGCACTCGAAGATATTGCACATAGAAATCCAAGCGGACTTTTCCATGATTTGGTTATGGGTTTCATTGCAACATTAAGAGCTGGAGGTGATATTGCGGATTACTTAAATAAGAAGTCTAGAGATTTATTCAATATTCTCATTAATAAAATTAAGTCAGCTGGAGAAAGAATGAGCGTTATACTCGAATCATATTTAGCTGTAGCTTTCATATTGCTATTAACTCTAAACGCAATATATCTCGTAAGCTTATCAATTTCAGGACTAAGCTTACCTGGAATGAATGAAGCAACATTGTTTATCTCGTCATATATACTATTACCCTTCATGTCTGGATTAATGCTCTATTTATCAGATATAGTTCAGTATAAGGAGCCTGGAATTGAATTAAGTCCATATAAAGTCTATTTAATGGTATCAATACCTATAATGATAATTCTAACACTATTCTTTGTTGCACCTTCCTTCTTGCCATTTAACCATCCAATAATCAGATATACAATGTATCTTTATGAACCATTGAAGATAATATTAAGTAAATTTAATATAAATGAAATTTATGTTCCTGGAATTGGTTTAAGTATTTCATTAGCAATCTCAACTATTCCTGCAGCAATTTCTGAACATGTTGTATGTGGAAAGCAGCGTAAAATTGCTAATGGAATAATTAGATTTCTGAGGGATCTTGTTGAAATTAGAAAGACGGGACTATCACCTGAGAAATGCATAATTTCTCTTTCTAAAAGAGATTATGGAGTTTTCTCTAAGTATTTAAGGGAGATGGCTGTTCAAATTTCACTTGGATTTTCACTATCTAAAATTTATTCCAGAATTATTAGAAAAATTAAAGCTTGGAGAGCAAGAGTTTTCTTATACATTTTAACTGAGGCTATTGAAGTTGGCGGAGGTACTCCTGAAACATTAGAGAATATTGCTCATTTCGCGGAGCTTACTCAAGAATTGGAGCGTGAAAGAGCTTCAGCAATTAAAACTTTAATTATAATCCCATATTTAGGTGCAATAGTTATTGTTAGTTCAATAATTCTATTAACCTCATTTATGGCTACACTTGCTACTGGTGTTTCAGCATATGTTATTGCTGCAAAAATGGTTATTCCAGCGGCAATAATTAATGTTTACTTTATGGGTCTAGTTGCTGGTAAAATATCTACAGGTACTGTTTCAGCAGGCTTTAAGCATGCATCCTTACTATGTCTAATTTCACTATTAACTATGTTTTCATCACCATATTTAGCAACTATGATGAGGGGGATAACTGGTGGTTAAGAAATTAATTGTTGGGCAAGCAGACGTTATTTCAATAGTTATTTTAACGTCGATCATTATCATATTAGCTATTTCAGTCTTAAATTATGCTGTTTTTTCACTTGAAAAAGCCGCTCAACAAGCTGAATTTGAAAAAGTCAAGAACATTTTAAGGGAAATGGCATTTTATACAGTTGATTCAGTAATTAATGGAATTAATTATGAAATATCATTTCCAACTAGAACTACTAGACTTAACTTCATAACTTCAAAATACAAGTTGAGATTAGAAATTTACGGTTTATCTAAGAAACCAATTGAACGTATTGTTGATGATGAAATTATTGAAGTAATATGCTTGGGTGGAGAATTTGTTTCTCCTTATGAGGAAGTTATTGTTGGTTTAAGAGGTAGAGTTGCATTTATTAATGATATTTATACAACGCCATTAGTTGTGGTAAATTATAATGAATTTTTCGGTAGAACAGCAGTATCACTAAATTTTTCAAGACTATTAATTCAAGACTATAAATTCTCTAATAATATGATTTTAGATTTAACTTATATCGATATTTCATGGACTTCAAAGGGAGAGGTAAGTCTAGGTAAAATTAGCATTATTTACATTGGGTCAAGTAATGATGTAATTTATGAGGAATATGTAAAGAAACCCATTAAAGTCATGTTAAAACTATATTTGGATTCTAAGTTGCTTGATGAAACCGTTATTGAAGTTAATGGGAAAACCTATTTTACTATTAGACTCGTAACTCATAAAGTTCAATATATATTGAGGTGATTTCATGCCGAAATCGCCAGTAACAACAATTATTGGATTAACAATGCTATCAATAATATTCATGATAATACTTCAATATTCAATAACCTTAACTCTAACCTATGAGGAGAGAATTGCTGAAAAAGAATTGAAAGTCATTGCAAATAGTATTGTAAGTCAAATAATGGATGCATTAACTCTAGCTGAAAACCTAAATGAAAATGGAGAAGTCCAAGTTAAATTAGAAATACCTGAGGAATGCAGTTTAGGTCATTATGAAATAACATTAACTAATCAAGATAATACTCCAGTAATTATATTAAAACCGATTACTAGACCAATACCTAAAATAACTTTGGAACTCCTAATTTCTAAGAGGAAAGTTTCAATAACAACTACAGTTGTTTATAGTGGAGCTAAATGGAATTACATTAAAGTCAGAAATGTAAATGGAATATTCCATGTTCAATTAGTCCATATTGGTGGTGAAACTTGAAGGAACCAATCGAATTTTCAATAGCTTCAATGACAATAATACTCATATTACTATTAACTGTAAATCTATTAAACTTAATATATAGTGTGGAATTTAAAGTCAATATTAAAGCTAAATCTCTAATGAATAAATTAGAATTAACAATAGGATCACCATCAAATTGGGATGAATCAATAATTTTAGGAGGCAAAATAGTAGATTTTGGATTAAGCTCATTAAATGGATTATCATTAGATAAGGATAAAGTTAACTTAATAACATATAATTATATTGGTTCAATAAAATTTTTACGTAAAAATCCATTATACATAGATCCATTAGCCTTTAAAAAACTATTAAATATTAAGAATAAAGAGTTTAGATTGGATTTTAAACCAGCATTAAATATTACAATTAAAGTTTCTAGAATTAAGCTAAAGTATAGAATTGAGGTTAAAATATATGATTTAAATGGAAAAGATTTAACTTCAAAAGCTTCAATTACATATCTAATAGTTTATAGTTATCGTTTAGAAACTAAATATGCCATCTATATTAATGGGCCACCATCTATAAGTGTTAGCGGATCAATCAGAGCTTTAGCTGTAATTGCAAATGTCAATGGAATAAAATCAATAGCATATTGGCTCTATAAGTTCATTCCATTTGGAATTATAATAGGTTCATACATAATTTCTCCTATTCCGCTTTCTTTAGCTGAGGGAACATTGCTCTTTTGCGAATATATGGGTAAAGACTTTAAGTGTAATGTGAAGTTAAGATTTATAGACCGTATTGGTGAAATCTTCATTTATAAGTTTTATAATGATAATTGGAGTAAAGTAGTTAGTCATAATATTGATGATAAGGTTGTAATGCTAATTGTAAATACAATTAGATTTAAAGTATTACTCTCAATTTTCCTTGCATATTCAGCTCCAATATACTATGATAATAATTTCTCAGGTTTGCCAAAATTAAGTTATGGGAATCTCAATCTACCAGTCGAGTATTCAGTCGAGAGAAGATTTGTATTAATTGGAGAAATGAATTATGAAATTAAGCTTTACTTATGGAGGATTGAGAAATGAGAAGAGGACAAATATTCCTAGTCAGTGCATTTGCTGCAGTAATTATCGTATTAATGTTTATTTCAGTAGCAATGCAAATTGGAGAATTAACTACAATTAGAACTGAAAATAGGAAATTAATTGATAATGGCTTACTTGCTATTCAAGCAATTATCAAGTCAGGAGCTATAGAAAAGCTAATTGAAGATAGAGATGATATTCCAATTAGAAATTTAATGGAAACGCTATTGCCTTCAAACACTTACTATTCTTTAACATTAACTTGTGATTCCAATAAAATTGAAATTTACAATAAACCTAATTTTGAACCTAAAGTAACAATTAAATATATTTATACTAGTGTTGATTTAAAAACAATTTTCACAATAACTTTGAGATTATCGATTGGTGGTTGAATTGAAAGGTCAATTTACAATATTATCTGCAGTAACATTAATGATTGCTATAATAACAATTTCAATAATAATTGCCAATGCAAATTTGAGATTGAGAAGGTATCAGGAATATTCATTACCACCAATTATAATTAATATTCTTCAAGATTATTCAAGAATGTTATCAGCATCACTTTCTAAGGCTACTAATGAAGCGTACTCAGTAATTTATCTTAAGAGAGGAAATATTAATTATGCAGTTAAGAAAGCTGAAGATATTTCAAAGAATTTCGTTGATAAATGGATTAAATCATTTATTGATGCTTATGCTGGATTGGGAGTAAATCTCAATGTTAAAGTTAAGTTAGATTTAAGGTGGAGTAAGGGTACTTCATGGGCTTCTATATTAACTGGAGAATTAATTGTAGAAATTCCATCAATTGGCTTTAAATTAAATAGAATTATTAAGCAAGCTGGCATATCAATTGAAAGAGTTTTTATTAGTAAGATTGGAAAACAGTACTATTTGCATGTTGTTGGGATAAGTTTGGATGAGGGGAGAGGTATTCCACTCAAAATTGAAAAATTAATTATTGATGGTAGAGAAGTTAATTTTTATCATTACTATCTTGGTGGTGGATTAAATAGGTATCTAATTAAAGTGCGTGAAATTCATAGATATGTTGAGGGTTATTTTGAATATAACAATATAATTATTCGAGTTTACCTGGAAATTTAAGTTTTAACTTCAACTTCAAATGGAATTCTCAATCTCAATTCTGCTAATATCCATCTAGCTTCATCAATTAATTTCTTCTTAACGGCTTTTACATTTGGACGTCTAAAGCTGAATCCTTTCTTCCTAATTTTTACCTTAAATCTTATGATATCATCTGATGCATCAACATTTAAATCTTCAAGTTCATATCCGAGAACATCTAAGACTTCCAGAAAATATTCATTAGCCTTAGCTATAATTTTATCAATTTTTTCCTCAATTTCTTTTCTCTTAATTTTCTCCTCTACTTTTTCTTCAGTTATGGGTGCTTTTGTAATTATTTTTCCCTTTAATTCCTCTTCCAATCTTAAAATTGGTATCTTTATTTTTGCTTCTTCAAGTACTTTTATTGGGTCAATTTCAACTTCGTAGATTAAAATTTCAAATGAACCATATCCAGTTAGAGCTCTAGGATTAAGCATTATTTTTAGGGCTTCAATTCCAGTGATAGTGCTGCCATCAGCTTTATAGATTACTGCAGCTAATACTTCTCTATTTCTAATTAGAATTTCAAGACTTCTCCATATTTCCGATTCACTAATTGTAGCTATAATGTATCTTGTAGAATTGGTACTAGCTTCAATTTCATTGGCTATTACTGAAGATAAGTTAGTCATATTTATTGCCATTTGAGCTCTAACATCTAAGTGAACGCTATTTACTATAAATAATGTTTTAATGGGAATTATGGCTGCAAGTCTAACACTATACTCTTCAATTTTATTATGAATATTAATTGGAATTTTCTTTTCCCCTAACAATTTTATTTTAGCTGTTGGGACAATATCTAAATCACTATCTATTTCATCTACTGTAAGTTCATAAACTTCAATAAATCCAACAGCTTCCCTAAGAATTTCATTGAGCTCATTCCAAGCGGCATCACCTTCTAGGTGAGCATCATTTCTTAATAGAGCTAGAACGGGACTACCTTCTTTAAAATCAACATAAACTTCATAGCTTCTACCACTAGATATTATTAAGCCTTGAATTCTAACATTGGCCTTATTATTCCTAATATCCTCTATTAAATCTGATAGAGATTCCTCAGCTAAATTAATCATATCTACTAGTTTACCTCTACTTTTAAGCAATTATGTATTAACCTCCAATTATTCTCACGTCTATCATATGTCAAATCTAATATATAAAGCATTTAAAAGTGACGCAAAATTATTTAACATAAATTTTACTTAACTTGCTAGTCCCTTTTACAACCATTTCATAAATACTTTTTGGATCATAGTAATATTTGAAAATATATTTGCTTACCTCCCATGGATCATAAATCTGTCTCTCCTTAAGCCATCTTAAAACTTCAGCTCTCCTAAATATTTCATTCTTTAATTCGGTAATAGTTCTACCAGTCTTCATACTAATTTCCTTTAAAAGAATTGAATTATCTAAATTTACTTCATGAACATCCTTAACTGGATTCCATTTAGAAATAATTCTATAATCATTATAATCAGCTATTTCCTGAACAATACTAACTCTCCTAGCAACTTTTACTTTACCTTCACTAACTCTAGTAATGACTCTTTGAATATGCATGAAGATATTCATTAATTTAATATATGGTGGTGGAATATTCATTGGAGGTGAAGTTAATCTCTTAATTGCATAATCAAGGGTTTCAGCATGAATGGTTGATAATCCTCCATGTCCTGTTGCCATTGCCTGAAATAATACGTATGCTTCTTCACCTCTAACTTCACCGACAATTAAGTAGTCTGGTCTATATCTTAAGCTTAATTTAACTAAATCGAAGAGTTCAATTTCACCAGCCTTAACACCAATAGTATATACTGGTCTAACTGTGAGTTGAACCCAATTTTCATGAGGTAAATTTAATTCCGGCGTATCTTCAACAGTAACTATTTTCATTCCAGGCTTAATAAATAGGCTTAAAGCATTGAGAAGAGTGGTTTTACCTGCACCAGTCCCACCTGCAATCATTAATGTCCTACCATATTCAAGCATAAGCCAAATATAAGCTGCAATAAGTTCATTAATAACACCAGTTGCAATAAGTTCAACTGGTGAAAATGGCTTCTCCCTAAACTTTCTAATAGTAAATGTTGGACCCATAGGACTAATTTCAGTACCAAATGTAGCTGCAAATCTATGCTTTCCGGGAAGCATTGCATCGAGGACGGGGTAAGCCAAACTAATATGCTTACCAGCCATATGAGCTAATTTCAATATAAATTCATTTAAAGTAGTTAAATCCCTAAAAACGATATTTGTAGGAATGCTTTCATAACGTCTATGCCAAACATAGATAGGCTTACCAACACCATCACAACTAATATCCTCAATATATGGATCACGCATTAAAGGCTCAATAGGACCATAACCAAGTAAGTCACGTTCAATATAATAGAAAATCTTAGCTCTCCTAGCACCAACCAAACCTAATTTACCACGATATTTTTCAGATAAACGTCTTAATTCACTGAAAATATAGCTCCTAAAATCTTCAAAAACTTCAGCTGGCTGAAGCTCCTCAATAAGTAATTCAACAAGCTTATCAAAAACCTCCCTTTCTTCATCACTCAACTTATATTCATCAACATAGTAAAGTAAGCTTCCCTCCTTAAGAAACCTAATAATATCAACTCTAACAAATGGTTCATAAACCCAATAGCTCTCTATAACTTCAAATTCTCCTTCTAAAGGTAAATATTCGATATTACTCCAATCCATACCAATTTTACTTTCATATCTACTTTTACTGGCTTTAATCACATATTTCACCCATAAACAAAATAGTAAACGAATATAAATAATTTAACATCAAAAAATTATACTTTAAAAAAATTTATAAGGAAGCAATACAAATGTTCGACGGTGGGAGAATGAATAGGAGAGGAGTCTCTCCTGTAATAGCTACAGTAATAATAGTAGCAGTAGCAATTGCAATAACAGTTGCAGTAGCATTCTGGATGACAGGTATAATAGGAACATTTACCCGCCATGAAGAATTAAAATTAACAGGATACGTATTACAGGCAAATACTGATTTAGAGAGATCAGGCGATGGAAAGAATGATTGGGCATTAATAATTAAAGTAAAGAATACTGGAACAACAGATGCAACCCTAACAGAATTAATGATAAATGGAAAACCATTCAGTACATATTCATACTCATACGATTGCAATCAAGGAAAACTAAAATCAACATACATTCCAGGACTACCATCAGGTTCAGGAGTATATAAGGTAGAGAAAGATTCAGATTGGAAGCCTGGAACAAACACCATAAGAGTATCATCAGGAACAGAAGTAACCCTAATAATACCAATCACAACTAGAGATGGATTCACTCCTGGAACAAGTATTGAAGTTAAAGTTGTATCTGCATCCGGAATCGAATATCCAAAGACATTGGTTCTCCCATAAACAAGTTTGGTAATTGAAGTAGCTTCTGACATCACTTAAGCTCCCACCTTTTTTGCATATCACATAAAACAATGTGCAAAAAAAAGGAATAAATTATAGTAAATTTTCAATATAAAATGCTAGTAAATGCAATTTTTAGGAAAAATTTATATATTTCTTTTTCATATTTTTGCATGAGAATAATTTGTAAGAATATATTGGAAATCTCTAAGGTAGCTGTGTCACTATTTTTTATTTTTTACAAAAGAGCTCCATTGTATTTTTTGAAAATTCTTAAGAAAGCTTATATAACATTTGTTTAACAAGAACATCCGATATGCCAACCAAGAGTAGTGCCCGTAAATCGCAGGTAATTGCGGTTAGAGTAACTCCTAAGATAAAGGAAATTATAGTACAAGTAGCTAGAAGTGAGGGTCTAGACGTATCGGAGTGGATTAGACATTTAATTGTTAGTGAATTAAGAAGAAGAGGTATATTATCCCCATTACCGACAATCACTGAAATTAGGTAAATGAATTAGGGGAGGGTAATAGTATTGTATGAGAATACAGAGCGAGTATTAACAGGTATTCCAGAATTTGATAGATTGGTTGGAGGAGGATTTCCGAAGGGAAGCATAATATTATTGGCTGGAGATCCTGGTGCTGGTAAAACAATTTTCTCGGCAACTTTTCTATATAAGGGTGCTACCGAATTTAATGAGCCAGGAGTATACGTATGCTTTGCTGAAGATAGGGAAACTTTCCTTAACAATATGAGTAAGCTCGGCATGGATTTTAAGAGATTAATGTGGGAGAGAAAAATTGATGTCCTAGATTTATCTATTGGAACAGAATTTGAAGTCCAGACAATTTTAAATAAAATACTTAATAGCCTAAATAGTTTAAAGGCTAAGAGACTTGTAATAGATTCAATAACAGCAATACTAGTTTCACTGAAAAGCGAAGTTGAGAGAAGATATCTTGCAAGGCTATTATATAAAATTATTAAACGTGTAAATTGTACTGCAATCCTAATTGCAGATAAACCATGGAGGCAAAATATTATTGGTTCAGAAATACTTGAATTTGTTTCAGATGGAATAATTATAATGGAAACATATTATGATGCCAGCAATTTTCTTAGAAGGAGAATTCAAATTTTAAAGATGAGAGGAACTGGGCATTCATTAGAAGCTCATGAATATGTTATAACCAGTAGTGGAATAAAATTTCTATTAAAAGTTGAAGAGGCATACCAATATGTCTTAAAAAAGGAGTCAATTCATAAAATATTGGAACCATTAGTTAATGAGGGATGGCAATATAAGGCTCCAGCTAAAATAACTGGTAGAAGTGGATTAAAACATGAATTTACATTAGCATTATGGAATCCTGGAAATCCATCAAAGGAAGATTCTCCAGATGTCATTGTAGACGTTTACATATCATCAACTGAAAGAGAAATAAATGAAATTCCAATATTAAAAACATTTACAAAAGAATTTGATATAAGAAATAACAATAAGGAGATTGGAAAATATATCATAGCTGTCCCATCAGTAAATAGCTTTGGAAAATCATTATCGAAACAATTCAACATAAAAATTCTAGAGGCCAATTCAGTGAAATATGTTGAATCAAAGTTAAGGGAAATCGCTAACGAACTAATATTTCACTAATACTTCAAAATTAAACAAATGAACTATAGTGATGAAGTAGAATAATCTATTTGCTAATGCTTATTAATCATTGCTAATTTATGGAAATATTTAAATGAATTAAGCTAATTTTTTGCATATTACAGCAATTTATCGAAAAATTTTATATATTTGAATTTCCATCTTTTTGTAGGTGATTATATGTTAAACACTAGGAAGCTTAAACGAATATTACTAGTATTTCTAATTGCTTTAGCTATTGCTAATGCCCATCCATCTGCCCTAGCATTAAGTTTCAACATGCCGAAAATTAAGATTAAAGAAATTAGCTATGAAGACGATCTTACATGCGTAACCTTATTGATCAAGTATAAAGGTGAAAAGCAATATGTAACAGTTGAAACTTCAAGTTTAACTCCAATAGTAACCGTAGATTACGATTTAGAAAATCATGTAGTTAAAGTATATGTACTGCCAAATCTAGGTGGAGAATTGATTGAAGTTGCTAATTTCCAAATTGGAGATTGGACAGTAATAATTTATGTTGATCCTCCAGGTGGAACTGAAGGTCCAATTGGCAGTGGAGACGATTAAACCAGTAACTCTACTTTAACTTTATTTGGAGGTAAATTAATGTCATTAGATGAAGTAGATTACAAAATACTTACTGCCCTAAGTAAAAATCCCCTAGGGAGAATTAATGAATTAAGTAAGCAGGCTGAAGTTAGCGATAAAACTTTTAGACAGAGATTTTCAAAGTTAATTGAAAATAAAATTTTTCTTGGAGTTTCAGCTCAAATATGCTATCCAACATTGAGTTTAGATCCAATATTAATTTTCGCTAATGCTAAATTTAGGAATATAGGTATTCTTGAGGATATGTGCGATTTACATCCATATACTAGATATAGAATTAGATGTTTAGGTGCTGTTAATGGTTTAATAATGTTCTTTGCAGTTCCAACTGGTTCATACTCCTTATTATTCGAGCTCTTAGATGAACTATGTGATAGAGGTTTAATAATTAATTATACTTATAGCATACCCATTGGTAAATGGATATGTGTGGAGCATGATTTCTCATATTATGATGTTGAAAATGATAGTTGGAGTTTTAATTGGGCTGATTGGGAAGATTACTTGAGTTCAATGAACCCCCCGCCTAAAATAGAAGAGTGCCCTCCATCAATTCTCCATAAAATGGATGATAGGGATATGCTAATCTTAAGATACTTAACTATCAACGCAAGGGTTAAGCTTAAATATTTATCTAGGAAATGTAATGTTCCAATTTATCATTTAAGTAGGAGAATTAAATTTTATAGGAGAAGTGGAGTTATAGATTCTTTTAGAGTAATAATTTCTAGTAAAGCTTCAAGACTATTTGATTTATTTCATTTTAAATGTAAATGTTCAGTTAAAGTTACAGCTAAATTTGCTAAGGCAATATTAAAAATACCTTTTCAAGCAACATTAATACCATTAACTGATGGATTCATGCTTCAAATATTTCTCCCACCATCAAATATCTCTTCAATTGGAGAAATACTTCAAAAATATTGTGATGATGTCCAATTTATTTGGGGTGATTATAAATCTAGTAAGAGATATTGGTTTTATCATGAACCATTCGTTAATGGTAAATGGCTTTCATCTAGAGAGTATATGGTTGACAATGTGCTTAAAGAATTATTTATGGAATAATTTGAATTAACATAGAATTAACTAAATAAGTTTTATCGAGTGAATAATATTAAATATTTCAAGTCTACTTAATCTGTTCAGGTGATTTAATGGATAGCGTCTTCCTTAAATGCAGTTTTTGCGGAGAAATTTATTCTTATCCACATATAATTAATACTTGCCCAAAATGCGGTGGAGCATTATTATTTCAATATAATCTAGATGAGATTAAGCAAATCTTAATTAGGGAAATGCTTGAAGATAGAATTAATAGTTATTGGAAATATCTTGAATTACTACCAATTACCTCTCTAAATAATGCAGTTTCATTAGGAGAAGTATTTACTCCAGTAATCGAGCTCCCTGAAAAAATAACCTTCAACTTCAAACATATATATGCCAAAAATGATGGTTTTCTTCCAACATTAACATTTAAGGCTAGAGGTATGAGTATAGCTGTTTCATGTCTAAAAGAACTTAAAGTAAAGAAGGTAGTTATTCCAAGTGCAGGTAATGCAGCAGCTGCTCTAGCTGCATATGGTGCTAAAGCTAATATGGAAGTTCACGTATATATGCCCAGTAATGCTCCAAGTAGCACTATTAAAGAATGCATGTTTATGGGTGCAAATGTACACTTAATTGATGGAAATATTAATGATGCAGCTAAAAAGGTTAGTGAAGTTAAGGATAAATATGGCTGGTTTGATTTATCAACTAATAAGCAACCATATAGATTTGAAGGATATAAAGCAATGGCATTTGAATTGGCTGAACAATTTAATTGGAAGCCACCGGAAGCAATAATTTTCCCCACAGGTGGTGGTGAGGGAGTAATTGGATTATGGAAGGGATTTAAAGAATTAAGTGAACTTGGATGGCTTGAATCTGAAATTCCAAGACTAATAATTGTTCAATCAAATGGATGTGCACCATTAGTAAAAGCTTTCAAGGAGAATAAAGATGAAGTTGAGGAGACATGGATAAATCCAGAAACAATAGCAGCTGGACTTAAAGTTCCAAAACCATATGCAAGCTACCTAATTTTAAGGGCTGTTAGGGAGACAAATGGATATGCAGTTTCAGTTAGTGATCATGAAATATTAAATTCAATGAAGCAATTAGCGAGAAATGGCCTATTTATATGTCCAGAGGCAGCTGCAACTCATGCAGCATTACCACATCTATATGAGCAAGGTGTTCTAGACCATGAAGATAGAGTACTACTATATTTTACTGGTAATGGCTTAAAGTATTTGGACATAATAGATAAATATTTTCATTAATCTTACTTACTCATGAGGAAGTATATTAATCCTTTAAATGATAATACAATACTAATAACAGCTATAACTAAACATAGTAAACTCATTATATTAAAGTAGCTTGGTTTTAAATAATACTTAACTTCAATATCTAAATCGATAATTTGATTATTAGTGGAATTTAATGCTAAAACAATTTTCGATAAAAATGATGATAACCTAATTGTTCCAGTGCTAATGTTATTGGTAAAATTTAATCGTTTCAATTTAAAACTAATATTCTCTTCACTGAAAAATATTAAGAAAACATTTAATCTTGAATTATTTCTTAATCTTACTTTATAATCTAGCTTGATGACATAGCCATTAGGTATATTGGTAATGTTATGATATTTTAACTTCTCATTTACTATTAAATTATTAAATTCATATTTCTCAGTAATATCGTAACTATAAATTATTAAGGTAATGGATAAAATTAGTGAGATAAAAAGTAGGGTTATACCAATCTTAAGATAGGTTCTTGATGCTCTCTTAATTTGATACTTTAAATTGTTTTCTATATAATCTACTTTATTTAATGTACATCCAACAAGATACATAGTGATTATCCTCTACTTCAGTTAATGGTGGCTCTTTTGTTTTGCATAGTTTCTTTATTTTTTCTGGCGCATTATCGTACACTACACATCTATTAATAAATCTGCATCCACTCGGTATATTTATTGGGCTTGGAATTTCACCCTTAATTGGTACTTCTCTCATCTTTAATCTATTACTTGGATCTGGCTCTGGTACTGCTGCTATTAAAGCTTTAGTATATGGATGTATTGGATTATCAGCTATTTCATCTGCACTACTTAATTCAACTATTTTTCCAAGATACATTACGGCTATTCTATCGCAGAAGTATCTTGCAGTGCTTAAGTCATGTGTAATGTATAGATATGTTAGGTTTCTCTTCAATTGTAAATCTCTTAATAGTTGGAGTATTTCAGCTCTAATTGATAAGTCTAACATTGATACTGGTTCGTCTGCAACTATAAATTCTGGATTTAATGCTAATGCACGTGCAATACATACTCTTTGTCTCTGTCCACCGCTAAGTTGATGTGGGAATCTCCATAGAAATTCCTCTATTGGTGTTAATTTTACTTCTTCAAGTAATTTACTTACAATTTCAATTTTCTCTTCAAATGATCCAATTTTATGGATAGTTAATGGTTCAGATATTACTTCGAATACTGTGAATCTTGGATTCATTGCTGCATATGGGTCTTGGGATATCATGCTTGTCTTCCTTCTAAATTCGATTAATTGCTTTTCCGGTGTCATAGTGATATCCTTATTTTCAAAAATTATTCTTCCATCAGTTGGTTTTAATAATCTTAATAATAGTCTTCCAGTTGTAGTTTTTCCACATCCAGATTCACCTACTAAGCAGAATGTTTCTCCCCTAAAAATATTAAACGATATTCCATCTACAGCTCTTACATAGAGCTTTTCTTTTTTAAATATTGATAGTAAACCTGTTTTTATTGGAAACCATTTCTTCAAGTTTTCAGCTTTAACTATTACTTCACGATTAGTCATTTAATCACCTCTTAGCATAAATCCAGCATGCAACCTTATGCTCGGGTTCAACTTCTATTAATGGTGGTTCTTCAATATCACATAATCCCTTAAAGTTACTTTTCTCTTTGAATATCGGGCATCTTGGATGAAATCTACATCCTGGTGGTGGACTTATTAAATTTGGTGGGGCTCCTGGAATGAATTCGAGCTTATCTACTTTTACATGTAGCCTTGGCACTGCTCTTAATAGTTTTTGCGTATATGGATGTTTTGGTGTTAAATAAATTTGTTCTGATGTTCCATATTCAACTATTTTCCCAGCATACATTATTGCCACTTTATCAACTACTTCTGATAGTACGCTTAAATCATGCGTTATTAGTATTAGACCCATTCCCTCTCTCTGTGTAAGATTTTTCAGTAAATTAATTATTTGTGCTTGTACTACTACATCTAATGCTGTTGTTGGTTCATCTGCAATTACTAGTTTCGGCTTTAATATTAATGCCATTGCTATTACTGCTCTCTGCTTCATTCCTCCACTTAATTCATGTGGATATCTATCAACTATATGTTCTGGTAATCCAACTAATTTTAATGCTTCAACCACGTATTTTCTAGCTTCTTTATAGGTCATGTTTTTATGATATACTAATGGTTCTGATAATTGTCTCCCAACCGTTAATACTGGATTTAATGAATTCATTGCTCCTTGAAATACCATTGAAACTTTAATCCATCTATAATGTCTCCTCAACCATGATTCCGGCTTATTCGCTACATTCTCTCCTTCAAATAATATTTCTCCTCCAACTATTTTTCCTGGTCTCGGTATACATGTTAATATTGAGTAGCCGAGAGTACTTTTTCCACATCCAGATTCTCCAGCAAGTCCAAGTGATTCTCCCTGACTAAGCCTTATCGATACATTATCAACTGCCTTTACTATTCTTCTTTCATCTAATATGAAGTATGTTTTTAATTCTCTTACTTCAAGTAATTCTTTCATTCTCTCACCTCAGTATTTAAGTTTTGGATTTAGTATTTTATCGACTGCAACTCCTATCATTGCGAACGAGAGTCCAACTAGGGCTATTAGTATTCCTGGAGGAATTACCCACCACCAATATCCACAGAGTGCTGCTCCATGGATTGATGCATCGTGAAGTATTTGGCCCCATGTTGGTAGTGTTGGATCTCCAAGTCCAAGATAACTTAATCCAGCTTCCGTTAATATGTAGCCAGGTACTCCTATTACCATTAAGTAGAATGAGTATGGTAGTACTTGCGGTAGTATGTGTCTTAGTATTATCCATCTCGTTGATGCTCCAGCTACTCTAGCCATTTCAATGTATGGTGCTTCTCTAATTTGAAATACCATTGCTCTAATTGTTTTTATTCCTCCAGTCCATGTTAATGCAACTAATATTCCTATAATTATTATTAGTTTTGGACCGAAAATCATTGCACATAATATCAATACTGGTAGTACTGGTATGCTTGAAACTATATCAACTATTCTCTGCATTACTTCATCTACATATCCACCATAATATGCACTTATAACTGCATATATTACTCCCACAATTGTTGTTAGAAATGAGGTGACAATTCCTATTAATAGTGCTATTGGAAATCCCCAAAGCAGCCCGAGGAATAAGTCTCTCCTATAACTATCTGTTCCCATTAATCCATATGCATTTGCATATAATGTTAATTTTACTTTACTTATTTTAACTTCACCTTCAAATGTTGATGTCCTAATTATTAGGACATATGATCCTTTAAGAGGCTTAGCTTTCGCTGGTGTCCACATATCCTGCGATTCCTCTCCAAATAATATGCATAAGTTGTTTACAATATCTGGACTTACGTTTAATTTGAAGTGATTTACGAGGATATGCGATATTTCTGATTCTCTCCTAATGAATAAGCTTATTATTGTTCTATTTGCTCTTTCAGTTATGCTTTCAGTTTTATCGTATATTGTTATTTTATGTTTATCTGGTCTATGGATTATTATTGTTATTCTAATTATATTAGTTCCTTTAGGTATTATTTCTACATTTAATTTTGCATCAGTTGGAAACGTATTTGCATCATAATGGAAGGCAATGATTGCTTCTTTTTTCCCCTCTGGAAATGTTTTGGTTACTACTGTATGTGGAAATATTGGTTGACCAGTTAATTTTAACCACCATTCTGGTGGAACGAGTTCTGGATAATCGCTCCATTCTCCTGGGCTTCGCCATTTTTTTGGGAATTCTGCTGGTATTATTGTATTAGTAACTACTAGTATTGATATTATTATGAAGATTATTAGCATTATTAGTCCGCACATTCCCAACTTACTGTGTTTAAAGTCATCCCAAAACATTCTTAATTTAATCCATCTAGTTTTCCTGTATAATTTCATGTATCTCTCAAATTTATTACTCATATCTTCACCTCGCAACTCCAGCTGTAATTCTAACTCTTGGATCTAAAATTCCATATAGAATATCTAGTACTGCTAATGTAATTAAGTAGACTAGTAGTGATAGGTAAACTAGTCCTAAAACTACTGGAGTATCATTTCCAGCTATTGCCTCCCAGAAGAGCAATCCCATTCCAGGCCACATGAATACTGTTTCAGTTATTATTGCTCCACCAAATATGCTTCCAGTTATACTTAACAATACTATCGTAATTATTGGTGGTGCAGCTGCTCTTAAAACATGCTTATAAATTACATCTCTTTCAGGTAATCCTTTAGCCCTAGCTACAAATACGAAGTCTTCAGTCATTGTTGTTAATACAATATTCCTCATTAAGTATACTTCTGCTCCTAAACTTACTAAAATAACTGTTAATAATGGTAATGACATGTAGTAGAAGACATTAGTTAAATATTGTAATATTTCTATTGGATTTGTTAATGGAGGAAATCTCGCAACTACAGCTTTAATTTCAACTGGTGGTGGAAATAAATGTAAATAGTAGACAAAGAGTAGCACAAATATCATTGCAAGCCACCACATTGGAAGGCTATTTCCAATTAATGCGTAAATTATGAACGATACATCCATTATTGATCCAGGTTTCCTAGCACATGCTAATCCAATTATTAATCCTAATACTACTAGAATAATAGTTGAAGTTGTGAATAATAATACTGAGAATGGTATTCTCTCAAAAATTATGTCTGCAATATTTCTTGTCCCCATAAATGATCTAATCATATGTGATCTTCCCAGTCTGAAAATTAGCATGTCAAATACTCTTTTAGGAAGCCTTTCATACCATGGTTTATCTAGTCCTTCACGTTTCATAATTATTCTTAACTGATCATTAATCCATTCTTCTGGAGTAATACCCTTAGCTCTTAATTTTTGAATTAGTTTTGGATCGCTTCTAAGCCTTGCATTTAATGTTTCCCTCCACATATTTATTAATGCTTGATCTGCTATTGGAGCCATAGCTGCATATGTTAATGACAATACTATTAGTAATACTAAAATGTAATTAACTATTCTAGTTGCAACATACTTTTTTATGCCGCTCAAATTCACACCTTACCCTTCAACCATAATTTAATTTAGATAATTACTCCCTTCTTAAAGGAATAGTAAGTGGAATATAAAATTATTGTAGTTTACTAAGTAGATTAACTTAAACTTTTGCTCTAATCTTTAATAATATTTATAAGTATTAAATACATATGCTCTTAATAGCGAGGTATTGATATTATGTTTAGGTGTAGAAAGTTCATATTAACAGTACTATTGCTATTCACATTAGCTCTCGCTATTACCTCAACAATTAACGTTACTGCCAAACCAGAGAAGAAAGGTCCAAGAGCAGAAAAATTAATTTTCGTGGAATATGGTACTAATTGGGAAGCAGCATTATTGGATGTTGCTGAAGGTAAAGCTGCAACTTTCGTTTGGGGTGCATCTAAGGAGGCATATGAGAAGTATAAGGATGATCCTAGAGTAAAATTCTTCCTAGCCCCATCAGGTATACACAGCTTCATACTAAATCCAACCTATAATGAATCTGATCCAACTAAGTTCAATCCATTTGCAATTAAAAAGATAAGATATGCAATGAATTTCCTATTTGATAGAGAATGGTATGTAAGCCAAGTTTTAGGTGGACTTGGAAAACCAATGTATACTGCTTTAAGCGAATTCGATCCAGACTTCCTAGTAGTTCTCCCCTCAATATTAAAGCATAACATTAAGTTTGATGAGGATTATGCATTAAAGCTAATTGAAGAGGGAATGAAAGAGGCTAATGAAACTGCACCATGGACTGGAAAAATAAAGAAAATTGAAGGAAAATGGTATTATAATGGTGAGCCAGTTAAAATTATAGGTGCAATTAGAAGTGATGATCCAAGAAGGAAAACTATGGGAGAATACTTTGCAAATCAACTTGAAAAAGCTGGATTTACGGTTGAGCGTAAATATGGTACATTTAGAGAATTAATACCAGTAATTTATCTTAGTGATCCTAGAAAGCTTGAATGGCACTTCTATACTGAGGGTTGGGGTGGAGGCTTCTCAAGATATAGTGATTGGGATCCAATATTCTTCTATACAACTGCCTATTGGCAATGGCAATTTGGTACACCATCAGGATTTAATGGAAGCCTAGTTAAAGTGAAGTATCTAGGTAAATTGATGACTCTAGATGATGTTGCAAAGATTTTAGGAGATGGTAAGTATAAGAATGTTGATGAAAGAAATGAAGCTATGAGAGTAATATGCGATGTCGGTATATCATCGTCGGTAAGAATATTTGTAGCCAAATTGGCTGAAGCATACTTCGTAAATTCAAAGGTTTCTAAACCAGTAGTACATTTTGGTTATGGTACTGGAAATAGATGGTTCTTCCTAACAGCAAGCATGGAGGGAACAGATACACTTACAATTGCAATGGTTCACGTAACCGAAACTGAACCATGGAATTGGGCTAATGATGACTGGTATACACATATAATTTGGCAGGCAACATATGAAGCTGGAATTTCAAGACATCCACATAATGGTAAAGTATTACCAGTATGTGCTTCATATAAAGTTGAAACTAAGGGACCAGAGGGAACCTATACTGTGCCCGATACAGCCCTATTATGGGATCCATATCAGAATAAATGGGTTTCACCATCAGAATTATCAGATGACTTCCTAACTAACTTCTACGATTCAGACTTAAATGTAGCTAAGTCGATGGCTAAGAAGGCTAAAAGTAAGGTAACATTTACATATAAGTTCCCAACATTCCATGATGGAAGTAAAGAGAGCTTAGCAGACATATTCTACAGCCTATACTTTAATTGGCAATGGGCAGTTAGAGTTAATGATACGGACCCAACTTATGATGAATCTCAATCACCAAGTCTATTAAGCTTCATGAGCATGATTAGAGGAATTGAAGTAATTAATGACAATACATTGGTAGTCTACATTGATTATTGGCACTTTGATCCAGATGAAATAGCAGATATGGCGTCAATATTTACTGGAGAACCATGGCACTTATTATGGGCTCAAGAACAATTAGTAATTTCAGGTGCATATAGCTGGACAGCTGAGGAAATTGCTCCAAGAATAGATTTAAGAAATGCTGATCACGCAAACTCCATAAAGACATTCTTAAGTGAAGCAGCTGAAACCGGAAAAGTTCCAAGATGCTTAAAGCTACTTGAAACAAAAGGAGTAGTTTCATTAGATGATGCAGTTAGTAGATATAATAATGCAATTAGCTTCATAGATAAGTATGGACATGCAATTATAGGAAATGGACCATACTATGTAACTAAAGTAGATTTCGTAGCAATGAGAATGGAATTAGAGGCTTGGAGGGATCCAGGATATCCATGGGAAGTTGGTCATTGGGATGAACTTGCTGAATTAAAGAAGGCAGATATAGTTAAAGTGGATGTACCTGAAGCAGCAATGCTCGGCATTTCATTTGAATCAACAATCGATATTACTGGAACAACAAGCGATGAACTAGAAATTGTATCAGCACTAGTTGTTGATTCTGAGGGCAACATAATATACCCAACATCTGAATATGAAGTAGTGGATAAAGATACGATTAAAATACCAATGAAAATTGAAAAAACAGGACTATTCAGCTTAAGAGTTGCAGTAGCATCAACGGATGTAATAATACCATCCGTAAAGGAGGTGCCATTAAAAGTAGTTGAAGTTGAACCATATGTAAAGTCATTAGAAAAAGAGTTAAGTAGTGCTAAAGATGAAATTGTAAGTTTACAGGCAGATATTGCTAAACTTCAATCAGAAATGGAGAAAATTAAAGTTGAACGCTATGAAGCTGGTAAGAGTGAGGGCTACTCATCTGGAATGACTACTGGAGCAGTTATAGGATTAATAGTAGGACTAGTTATTGGAGCAGTAGTGGTTAAATTTGCATTAAAACCTAAGAGCTAACTTATCTTTTTTATTTAATATTTTCTTAAAAGTTTACCATAGCCATTTATAGGTTCATTATAACCCACAAATCTAAGCATATTCCATAATGTAGCAGTATTACTCGATATTACTGGTTTACCTATTTTATTCTCAAGTTTCTCTACGATTTCAATCGTTCTAAAATTAGTGCAACTAATAAATATTGCATCTACATTTGGATAATAGGCTTTTAAAGCTAAATTATATGCAACTTCAGGTTTAAGACTTCCAATTTTAACATTGTCTTTAATTCCTAAACCAATAATTCTTATAACTTCAAATCCATTTTCCTCGAGAAATCTTTTTTCAAGAACATTTAATTCCTCAATATATGGAGTTGCAATTACTATTTTCTTGGCATTTAACACTTTCAAGGCTCTTAAAATGGAATTTGCAGTTGCAACTGCAGGTATTCCTGTTTTTTCTTTAATTTTCTCTTCAATTTCAGATGCATGTTTAGCTCCTTTAATTAAACTTCCAGTTGTACATCCATAAGCTATAATATCCACTTTTGCATCTGCAAGCTTAATTGCCTCATTAATTGCCTCCTTCTCCATTTCAGCTAAACTTTCAGCCGTAACTTTTCTCAATCGCATTCTAGCAGTATGAATAGATGCATTTCTAGGCTTCATTCTATTAAATTCTATCTCCATAGTTGTATTTGATGATGGAACTATAATTCCAAGCTTAATCCATTTACTCATAAACTTCACCCTAAATACAGTTTTAAACAATTATAATTTAATGTATTATGGTGAACTATAATGAGTGAAGTTGGTAAATGTGCATATTGTGAGGTATTAGCTTGTTATAAAGGTGACTTTAAAAATTTACCAATTTTCTGTCCAATGAGGAAGTTTATAAATATAATTGAAGAATCTCGGAGAAAATATCTTGATAATCAAAATTTGAGGAAATTAGCTGTTAATGCTTCTATGATTGAAGGTGAAGGTTATATGAAGTGGCCAAGGTTAAAAGAGATTATTGAATATGCGAAGAAGCTTGGAATAAAGAGGATTGGAATTGCTTTTTGCATTGGATTAAGACGTGAGGCTAGAATGGTTTCTCAAGCACTTGAAAATGCTGGCTTTAAAGTTCACTCTGTTTGTTGTAAAATTGGTGGGATAAATAAGGGTGATATTGGTGTTCCAAGAAAATATTGGCTTTCAAATAGGGATTTTGAAGCTATATGTAATCCAATTGGTCAAGCACTTGTTTTAAATGCTATTGGAACAGAGCTAAACATTGTTGTTGGCTTATGTGTTGGTCATGATTCATTATTTTATATGCATTCTAAGGCTCCAGTAGTAACTTTAATTGCTAAAGATAGAGTTACTGGACATAATCCAGTTGCAGTAATTTATTCATCATACTATTGGAGTCAATTTGGAATTAGAGTATAACTACTCTATGTATTCTAAATCCTTAATTCTTCTCAATGTCTTTCCCTTCAACTTTACTCTTAACTCATCCTTCTCAGCTTCCTCTTCAATGCTCCTAATCTTCCTACGCTCCCTCCTTAAATTAAGTCCACATGTTCCATCTGGAAGTAATGCTCTCTTTTCACAGAATGCGTATTGGCATGCTGGTCCTTGACATAAATCTCCAGCCCAATTACATAATGCTATTAATCCTCTCTCTAATGGATTTCCTCTCCTACGATGTCTTTGAAATGGTCTTCTACCTTTAACTATTAATGCTCTCTTAGCGCATCTAAAGAATTTACAAGTAGGATTACATTTTTGGAGCAAAACTATCCCCCAGAACAGAATACTCTACATTGTTTCTCTCCTAAACGATTATCCTATCATTTCTACTTGGATTTATCCTTTTATGTTTTACGCATTTTAGCAATTAGCCAATAATATACATCTTCTAGGTCTATACTTGAAATTTGAAATGTAATTATTTCATCTTTCAATTTAAGCAGCTCAGAAGTTAATTCTAATACTTCATTTTCATTTCTTAAATAGAATCTTATTAGACTTCCAAACCTCTGATATGGGTATTCTAGCTCTAATATTTTCTTAATTGATTTTGATGTTTTCGGCATTACCTCTACGTCAAATTTATATGGATAATTTGAGAGCAATTCTTTAACTGAACCCAGAGCTGCTACTTTACCTTTAGTTAATAGTAATACTTTCTTACAAAATCTTTCTAAAGTTTCCATCTCCTTATCAACCATTATTAAAGTTGATTCTTCAGCTACTTTCTCTACAGCTTTAGCGAAAACTTCCTTAATTTTAGGTTCAAGTGCACCGAAAACTTCATCTAATAAAAGAACTTTTGGCTTCTTAATTAGTCCAATAGATAATTTTAGTACTGCTACTTGAACATCAGATAGAACTTCAATTCTCTTATCATAAACATCATCAACTATGTCGGCTGTTTCCAATAATTCCTCAACATCCTCATCAATTTTCTTCCCAGTAACTCTAGTAAAGTATCTTAATATTTCTCTAACAGTTAATTTTTTATTAAATTGAATTTGAGGTGATAGGTAGCATGTAAGCCCTCTAACTGCTTCATTCTTCTTTCTACAGCTAAATCCATAGACATATACATCTCCTTCATCTGGCAAGTATATGCCTGAAATTAATTTTAATAATGTAGTTTTTCCAGATGGACTTGGACCCATAACAGCTAAATGCTCTCCCTCACTTAATGTGAAATTAACTTTTTCTAATACAGTAATCTGTTTCTTTGTAAGGGGATTTAATGTAAATCTTTTAGTTAAATTAACTACTTTAACAGCTTCCATAATTCTCCTCCCTAATATTGCTCAATTGTACCCCATTTCTGAGACATTTTAGTTATTAGAATTAATGTTCCAAATGAAATTACTAGAAATATTCCTAAGCTAACAATCATTTTCATAATTCCGCTCCCAAGTGTAGTATATATTGCAGTTACACTTTTCCTAGGATACCCTAATATTAGTAAATCTCTAATTATCTGTAATCCAATAGTATATGGTATAATGCTTAATATTGGCCATAATATTTTGGGAAATAATTCTATTGGGAAATAAAATCCAACTCCAAACATTAATGTTTCCATTATCGAAACTGGAAGCATTCCAATTCTCTTGAAAATTAATATCATGCTATTTATGATAGCTGATAATCCTAATATAAATAGCCATGAACATCCGAAGCATAATAATATTAGTGGAATGTATTTTAATTGAATATTTAAAGCTCCAATTAAATGAAGTACTGGTATTCCAAATAATGATGCCAGTATTCCATATCTAATTGTTGAAGCTAACGCCCTACCTAAAATTATTAATGGTACTGAAACATTACTTTCAAGTAATAAGGTTAAACTTCCAGTTGATGCCTCTTCTCTTAAAACTCTAGTACAATCATCATAAATTTTAGTCATCATAACCCTAACATAAGTTCCAACAAGCATGAATTTCTCAAACTCATATCCCTGTGGAAGAACTCCTCCTCTAGCCTGCATAAAGAATCCCATAATTCCATATCCAATAAAATTTCCAGCAATGATGGCTGCATCCATTAAATATTGAAATTTATATTTAGTATCAAGTCTAAAATAGCGCTCGGCAGTAGCTAATGTTATTCTTAGTCCTTCAAGAATTTCCTCTAGCACGAAATAACATATTTCTGTTAGATGTATAAAATTATTATGGAGGGGTTAAATAGTAATGGAAATTATTCATCTGATAATTCAGCAATTAATAGCGGTGAGATTAACCCAATTAATTGCATGGTTAATCATAATACTGATAATAATAGCATTAATTGCATCTGCAATTAGAGTTGTTAGAGAATATGAAAGAGTTGTAGTATTCAGACTTGGAAGATGCATTGGAGCTAAGGGTCCGGGAATAGTTTTCATCGTACCATTTATTGATAGACCAGTAAAAATTGATTTGAGAGAGCGTTATCTCGAAGTTCCGCATCAAACATGCATTACTAAGGATAATGCTCCAGTTGACATAGACTTCCTAATCTATTATAAAGTGATTGATCCAATTAAAAGTGTACTTCAAGTACAAAACTTCGAGGGAGCTGCGGTTGGAATTGCAACAACAACATTAAGAGCAGTTGTTGGAGATATCCTATTAGATGATGTTTTAGCTAAGAGAGAGGAAATTAATAATATTTTAAGAGTAAAACTTGATGAAGTAACTGAGAGGTGGGGTGTAAAAGTAACTAGTGTCGAAATTAGAGAAATCACTCCTCCACGTGATGTTCAAGAAGCTATGATTAAACAAATGGCTGCTGAAAGAACTAAGAGGGCAATGATACTTGAAGCTGAAGGTAAACGTGAATCATCAATTAGAGTTGCTGAAGGTGAACGTCAAGCAGCAATATTGAAGGCTGAAGGTGAGAGAAAAGCTGCAATACTAAGGGCTGAGGGTTATGCTCAGGCATTAGAGACTATTTATAAGGCAGCTAGTAAACTTGACTATAAAACTATGGCATTACAGTATCTTGAAGCACTTAAAGCTTTAGGTCAAAGTCCAGCAACCAAATTCATATTGCCTATGGAATTCACAGAATTAATTAAGCCAGTAAGGTCATTTCTAGGATTAACTGCTGAAGAGAAGGAGAGTGAAGGTAAATGAGTGAATTTGAAGAAGAACAGGAAGCCATTGAGGAGAAGAGTAGATTTAATCAGTGGTTAATGATTTTTGGAGCAGGATGGATAACCTTCCTATTATCAATATATGTTCCAGAAAACTCTAGATTGCCATTTATAATTGTAGGTGCAGCACTAATGTTTTTCTCAATGCTAGCTATGGTTAGAAAATGGTAGTTAACCTCTAAATACCTTTATTTCTTTACCATTCTCAATAGCTACTACTTCAACATACTCGGATATCCCTGATGTATAAATTTTTTTGCTAAGAACATGATCGATTTGAAATATTCCCGCAGGATTATCCATGTAAACTAGTATTTTAACTGGCCTTTCATCACCCCTAACTATTTCAACTTTCCTAATGGCGAGTGCAGATAATGAGTGAATATCAACTTTACCTAAATCATATGGTATTCTAGCTCTCCCCTCAGCCATGTCCGTTCCATCAGCAACTTTAACTACTCCAGCTTCAATACTTAAACAATTAACATTTTCATCATGAGCGTAAATGCAATGTAAAATTTCACACTTCACTTTGATTAAAATTTCCTTCGAATCGTAGATTCTAGATAATAAGTCATCTAGAATAGAGTTTACTAAGTAACATCCATGAAGGTTATGCTGTACTCTATGAATTGCATTTCCAATATCATGTAGATATGCACCACACATTGTAATTAATTTCGCATCTTCAATAGATAACCCATGTTCAGAAACAGCATTAGGAGTAACTTCTTCAGAGATAATATTTAATATTTCAAGTGCACTGCCAGCAGTTATTCTTGAATGTACAACTCCATGATCATTATATTTTAACCTAGTCACAGCCATAATGTTAGCCATTTTAAGATAGGATTGAACTTCACTATTTCTCTCAAGCAAGAAGAACATTCTCCTAAGTTTCCTAGTATTAAGATGGGAATATATGAGTGATGGAGATACTATAACCATAATTTCACCTAAGCGTTAAAACTTATAAACGATACTTGTAATAATTTTGTCGATAAATTAACTATAATAATTTATGAGGTGTAATTATGGTGAAGCTCTTATGGGCTCCATGGAGACTTGAATATGTAAGATCTCCGCATAAATATAGGGGTTGCTTTCTATGTGATTATCCCAAAATGAATAGGGATGATGAATACTATATTTTAAAGCGTGGTGAGCATTGCTATATAATTATGAATGCATATCCATATAATAATGGCCATTTAATGGTTGCACCTTATAGACATGTAATTTATCCATATGAATTAAATAAAGATGAATTAATTGAATTAAATGAATTTGCTAATTTATCAATTAAGGTTTTGAAGAGGACATTTAATCCAGATGGATTTAATATTGGAATTAATATTGGTAAAGCTGCTGGAGCTGGTGCTGAGCATTTACATGTACATATTGTTCCAAGATGGAATGGAGATACCAATTTTATGCCAGTTCTAGCTGAAGTTAAAGTCATACCACAACATATTAAACAGACATATTTTGAACTTAAAAAAGCTTTAAATGAATTAAAAGATTAGAATTGAAGTTATAAGCCTCTCTTGTATCCTATTTTCCTCAAAAATTCCATTCTTTCCTTGATTTCCTCATCTCCTTCAACGCCTTTAGTCTTGTATCCATCAATTACCCCTAATATACCCCTGCCTTGATCTGTTTCAGCAATTATTACTTGAACTGGATTTGCAGTTGCACAATATATGTTGACTACTTCTGGTGTAGCTTTAACTCTATCTAAAACATTTATTGGATACGCATTTTTCATTACTATTATGAAGCAATGTCCAGCTGAAAGTTTAAGTGCATTTTCAATTGCAATTTTCCTTAATTCCTCGTCATTACCATCATGACGTACTAGGCATGGTCCAGAAGATTCGCAGAAAGCTATTCCAAACTTGACATTTGGAGTTGAATTTACCATTGCTTCAAATAAATCTTCAACCGTTTTAATGAAGTGTGCCTGTCCTAGAATTATATTGCATCCTTCAGGTACTTTCAATTCAACAATTTCAAGCTTCATATTCATCCCTAATAATTATTTATAAATATTAAATAAGAATTTCATTTTTCTTCGATGAGATATTCAATGAAATGCTTAAGTTTTCCAGAAACTACTTCCTTAATTTTTTCTAATGCTATTAAGCCTTCCCTAGTAATTTTATAATATCTAACTTTTCTTCTCTTCCCAACTGATTTCCATACTCCTTCAATTAATTTCGCCTCTTCAAGTTTATATAGTAATGTGTACACTACGCTTGGTCCTATTTTTCCATTAAGTATTGCTGATAAATTCTTAAGTACTTCATAACCATACATTGGCTTCTTTGATAATAGCCATAATATGAATGCTCTAAATAATCCCTTTATAGTATCTTCAATTATTTCTATTGACATGTTATCCTTCTCCAGTAAATTTCATTTCTAATACATCCAGGATCCGGCGCTAAATAATCATTAAAATATGCATATGCCCTAGCTCTACATCCACCGCAGATATATTTAAATTCGCATTTTCCGCAATTTCCTTTTAATTTATCGCGATTCCTTAAGTCATTAAATACCTGATTATTATACCATAGGTCTTCAAAGTCATCCTTAATTATATTTCCAATTTTAATTGGCATGAATACGCATGGTTGTATTGATCCATCTGGTTCAATGGCGCAGTAAATTCTTCCAGCTCCGCATCCACCTATAAAATCAGCTATTTCCATAACCTTACCAACTGCAGGTATATTGCAGAAATGTGTTGGCATAATTAATGCTTTATCTTTATATTCCCTTGCAATTTGAATTGCAATTCTAGCATATTGAGGTGCTGTTGACAGTAATGTTAATTTATTTTCCATATATGTTTGTTTAATGAAATTTCTTAATAATTCTTCTCTCTCCATTGGCGTTAAGTCGAGTTTAATTATATCTCTACCTCTACCTGTAGGTATGAAGTTATATGCCATTAGCCATGGAACTCCTAATTTCTTACATAAATCTATAATATCCCAAATTTCATTATAATTTAATTTCGTAACTGTAGTTGCAATTTCGACGAATAATCCTTCTTCAATACAATTTCTTATTCCCTTAAGTGTTCTTTCATATGCCCATGATGTTCCTCTAAATGAATTATGTGTTTCAGGTTTAGCTCCATCAAGACTTATTTGAACGTATTTAATTCCACTTTCCTTAAGTTTCTTTGCAATTTCTCTAGTAATTAATGTGCCATTTGTTGCAAGTGCAGTATACATTCCATGTTCATATGCAGCTCTAGCTACTTCGAAGAAGTCTTTTCTCATTAATGGTTCTCCACCTGAGAATGCGAGTGAAGTTACATCAGCATCAGCTAATTTTTCAACTGTTAGTAATGCTTCATTAGTATCCATTTCATATAAATTGTTTAAACCAGCTGAACTATAGCAGTGTTTGCATCTTAAATTGCATCGATAAGTGAAGTCCCAGACAATTAGTAATGGTGCTCCAGGTGTAAATGGTTTTCTAGCACCAAATTTCGCTATCCCCTTAAGTGCACTAGCAACACCTTTCCTCCAATATGGTTGTTTAAATTGCTCTCTAACATCATTCTCATTACTACCAAATAATTGCGCCCCCTTAGCAATAATTTTCTTAACTAATGGAGTTACTATATGGGTACATATAAGGCATGCAGTTTTTCTCGTACCTGCAATTAATTCTAATGCTACTTCAACCCTACTATCACCATCAATTTTACATTTCTTAACTAGTTGATTTAAAATAAATCTTGTAGGTTTTGATGATATTATGCTTCTAAGTAATTCTACATCACTTACTGGCGATGGCCTCAACTATTTCACCACTTAAATATTTCAAAAATTGAAATATTTATTTAACGCTTAATTTGCTTCCCACTATCCCACAAATTTCTTAACCATGCTTGTTAATGCTGTTTCATTGACCAATCCAATCATCTGTTTAACGGGCTTTCCATTAACAAATATTATTGTTGTCGGTATTGCTGTTATGCCATAGTGCATTGATGTTTTTGGATTTTCATCTACATTTAATCTGCCGAATATGACTTTACCCTTAAATTTTTCAGCTACTTTTTTGAATATTGGTTCATAAAATCTGCATGGCATACACCATTCAGCCCAAAAATCAACCACTACTACTCTATTTTCTCTAATTATTTTTTCAAAATTGTTATCTGTTAATGTTATTAATGTTGGTTTTGAATGCTTTTTGATTTCCCTCTCTTTTTTAAATTTCTCTCTAATTATGTCTCTCATCAATTTATCTATAAGTCTTTTAACATCTTCATTCTCGCTCATATTATTCCTCCAATTTAATTAGGTTATCTAATTGTTTATATTCATTTAAATAAGTGTTTCTTTCCATAATTTCTTTACCTTCTCCTTACTGATTAATAGATAATCTCTATCTGATGAGAATACTTCAATTGTCATTGTATCGTCATAACCAACCTTTTTTAAAGCTTTAAAAATTTCCTTAAAATTAATTTTACCAGTTCCAATTGGTAAGTGTAGGTCCCATCCAGCTCTCATTGTTCCACCAAAATTATCCGATAAATGTATGTGTTTTAACAATTTATTTCTCCCGAAATATTCTATAAATTTTATTGAAGTATTTTCATGGGTATCGAGATTTGCATGGCCAACATCTAAATGGAAGTAGCAATTTGCATTAACTATTATTCTCTCATAATCCTTTATGGTTAATCTTTTCCCACCATCAATATTCTCGATGACAATTATCATTCCATAATTATTTGCTCTCTTAGAAATTTCAGCTATTGATTCAATCATCCAATTAATCATCTTATCCCTATACTTCTTAATCTTATATACGCCAAACATGGCTGG
>CAZCCB010000002.1:0-38241 GCA_964497155.1 uncultured Nitrososphaerota archaeon
TAATAGGGCATTCGAATTTGAAGAAGAACCTCAACCTGAAGAAAATTATTATAGATATGGAATTTATCCAATATTAACCGCATATCTACCACAATTCACGGATGCTCATCCATTTAATGCATGGGCTGGCTATTATGCAATAAATACTTTTGATCATCAACCAGTTATATTTGAAATCAATGACTTAATAGTCGTAGGAGCAGCTAGTGGCAGTGGAATAATGAAAGCAGATTCAATTGGAAGAATCGTAGCTGCAATATATTTTGAAGAAAAGGAAGCAGAACTATTTACTGGAAGAAAATTTAAGGTAAGTGATTTAGGCATTGAAAATAGATATGTTGAAAGAGAAAAGTTTGTAATTTAATGCCTCAGGAGACCGTCGTCTCATCATATTTCTGCTTGTCTCTTCCATCATCATCGGCAGTAAATAATTATGAAGACAAGTTAATAACATTATCTTCTACCATAACAATTGCTATTTATTTCTTCTAGCAAATATTTTCGGTAATGGTCTCATGAATATTTCTGGTAGTAATATCCAGCCTCCACCTGCTAAAATTGCACATAACATCCAATCGTAAATTGTTAATGGAACCGTATCGAATATTACTTGAAAAGTGGGTATATACACTAATGCAATAGTTAAGATTAAACCTGCAATAACTGAAATTACTAATGCCTTATTAGTTAGGAAGCCAATCTTATAAATTGATCTCTTCTCAGATCTACAATTAAATACTACAAATAATTCAAATAGTACTGCTTGAACAAATGCTAGTGTTCTAGCTTCAGCTAAACTATCTTTCAGTAATAGCATGCCTAATATGAATGCAGCCATAGTTCCGATATATTGGAGAAGTGAAGAGGATAATATGAAGAATTCCATTCCACTTAGAATACCTTCATTTGGATCTCTAGGTGGACGCTCCATGATATCCTCATCTGGAGGATCAACTCCAAGTGCAATTGCTGGACCACCATCAGTAACTAAGTTTATCCATAAAATTTGTAATGGTAATAAGGCGGGTGGCAATCCAGCTAATACACATGTAGTTATAACTGCAATTTCATCAAAATTGCATGCTAAAAGGAACCTGACAAATTTTCTAATGTTATCATAAATCGCCCTTCCATCCCTTATAGCTCTAACTATGGTTGCAAAATTATCATCAGCTAAAATCATGTCTGAAGCTTCTTTAGCTACATCAGTACCCTTAATGCCCATTGCAACTCCAATATCAGCAAGCTTTAATGCTGGAGCATCATTAACTCCATCACCAGTCATAGCTACAATATGACCCTTACTCTTCAATGCCTTAACTATTCTAACCTTATGTTCGGGAGAAACCCTAGCAAATACGTGAACCTTTTCAACAACATTAGCTAGTTCTTCATCACTCATTTTATCTAAATCAGCTCCAGTTAAAACTTCAAAATCATCGCTTTGAATTAATCCAATTTCCTTAGCAATTGCAATAGCAGTTAACTTATGATCACCAGTTATCATTATAACTCTTATTCCAGCCTTTTTGCATTGCTTAATTGCATCTTTAACCTCTTCTCGTGGAGGATCAATCATCCCAGCTAGCCCAACAAATATTAAATTGCTCTCAATTTCATTTGGATCTGATAAGCTTGAATCTTCATCTAACTCTTTATATGCCATTGCGAGAACTCTTAGAGCATTTCTAGCCATATCTTTAACAATATTTAAAATTCTTTCCCTATCAGCCTCAGTAATTTCCCTAATCGAACCATTTTCATAAATATGAGTTGAAAGTGAAAGAATAACTTCAGGCGCACCTTTAACATATGCAACCAATTTACCATTTGAATTAATTCTATGAATTGTAGTCATTCTTTTTCTTCCAGATTCAAATGGTATTTCATGTTCTTTAGGATATTTCTTTAATAGCTCATTTCTCCACATTCCAGCCTTAGCTGCTGCAACTACTAAGGCTCCTTCAGTTGGATCACCCAATACTTTCCAATTACCATTTTCTTGAATTAACTCAGCGTGACTACATAGTAAACCAATCCTTAACAATAATTCTAAATGCTCATCTTCTAATGGATCAATTTCCTTACCATTAATCATGAATTTACCATGAATATCGTAACCAGCACCGGTAACTTCAATGATTTTATTATTGACATAAATTTTCTTCACAGTCATCTCGTTTTTAGTCATAGTCCCAGTTTTATCGGCACATATAACAGTAGTGCAGCCGAGAGTTTCTACTGAAGCAAGTTTTCTTATAATAGCATTTCTTTTAGCCATATCCTTTACACCTAAGGCTAAAGTAACAGTGACAACTGCAGGCAGTCCTTCTGGTACAGCTGAAACTGCAAGTCCAACTGCAGTCATAAACATTAGAACGAGATCGATCTGCCTCATTAAGCCCAAAACAAATGTTACGGCACATAATACTAATATCAGTGTACCAATTTTCTTTCCAAACTTATTTAGCCTCCTCATTAGCGGTGTTTCTTCCTTCTCGACTTCTTGAACCATACCTGCAATTTTACCCATTTCAGTATTCATTCCAGTTGAAACTATAACTGCTTCACCATAACCTTTAGTTACAAGCGTACCCATGAAAACCATATTTCTCCTATCGGCAACTGGAGTATCTTCGGGTAAAATTATGTGAGCTTCTTTCGGAACTGGTATAGATTCTCCAGTCAACATTGCTTCATCAATTTCTAAATTAGTAGAGGTAATTAGTCGTCCATCTGCGGGGACTCTATCTCCAGGTTCTAAAATTACGATATCTCCTGGAACTAGTTTTTTAGCTGAAATTATTACTTCATGTCCCTCTCTTCTAACTCTAGCTTTTGGTGCTGCTAATCTTTTTAAAGCTTCGAGAGCTTTCTCAGCTCTATATTCTTGAATGAAACCTAGAATTGCATTAAGAACCACTATAGCCATGATTGCTATTGAATCTATGTGTTCGCCGATGAAGAATGAAATAACTGCAGCAACTATAAGTAAACCAACTAAAAAATTCTTAAATTGATCAACTAATATTTGAAAAGGAGTAATAGCTTTCTTCTCAACTATTTCGTTAAAACCGTATTTTTCAAGTCTTCTTTTAGCCTCAACACTAGATAAACCATTAATAGTGGTGTTCAGTGCTTTAAGTGCTTCTTTAACGTCCATTGAATGCCAAGGTTTATTCATCAATTCTATTCACCGCAGATTCTATTCAAACTAGAAAAGTAGGATAAAAGTTATAAATATTATTGTATTTTGATTTAAAACACTAACGGCAATCTAACAGAATTAGCCGAGATAATTAAGAAAATTATAATATTCATATTTTACTAAAATGAGAAAGGGAGGAAATATGGTAATAACATCATCAGTTGGGAGAATTATAGTTCATAGGATATCTAAAGGAAGCGATTTAATTAAAGAAATTAGGGGAATAGCAGAGAAACTAAACATAACTGGTGGAGCAATATTATTAATAGGGGCTCTTGAAAACGCTGTATTTGGATTTTACGAGAAGGGTGAATATAAGAAAATTGAAGTTAAGGGACCTCTAGAAATTATTTCCTGCGTAGGCAATGTTTCTGAATTTGAGGGAAATAAAGTAATTCATGCGCATATAGCAGTTGCAAATTCTGAAGGAAAAGTTTATGGTGGACATTTAATGGAGGGATGTATAGTGGATCCGACGGCTGAATTAATAATAATTGAAGGAGAGAACTTGCTATTAAGAAGGTTCATTGATGAAAAAACTAAGCTAAAGCTATTACTAACCTAACGATTGAACGTAGACATTACGCCTAATAGAAATGTAACTATTGTTCTTGGATAGCCAGTAGCGCTTATTATATCAATTAAGCTTAAGGATGGATTTTTTCTGAGAAGTTCTATAATTTTAATCGCCATATCGCACATAGCATTCAAGGCTACTTGAAACTGAAACTGAGTGACCTTAGCTATTGAAATTATAGCTTCAGGAGACGAATACTTTCCATTCTTACTATTAGTTTTGACCGTTATAACTCCATTAATACCCAACTTAATTCGTCTTACATCCCTTAATTTTTCAAGTTCGCCATTATTAGTTTCAATTAATAATACAAAATGACCAATATAATCATAAAGTAAGTACTTTTTAGCTTCACCTTCAACCTTAATCTTCTTAAGAAAACCTCCAACTCTCTTAGCCAAGTAAACTTCATCATTGCTCACATCATAAGCTAAGAAATAATCTTTACTTAATAAATGAAGTAGTTTAGTTAAGTTATTAATTGAGGACAATATAAACCCTCAATATTAGAATAGCTACAAAATTTAAAAATACTTCCAACCGAGAGAAACAGCTTTAAATAAGAGTTAACCATCAATTTAAGGGCAAAACCTCCCGGTTATTGAAATGAGTGAAGAGCGATATTTAATAACAATAAATGAATTGGAAGAAATGTTTCAAAAATTATCTAAGGAATATCATGTCGTAGCACCTACAAGTAAAAATGGTGTAATAGTTTTTGATTTCATTGAAAAATTTGATCAAATCAAATTAGACTATATTAGAACAATTCTTCCATTAAAGAAGTTTTTATTTCCAAATAAAGAGAAATTGTTTAAATTCCAATATGAAAAGGAGTATGTAAAAGTACGGGAAGAGAATCCTAGTAGAAAATATGCATTTTTCCTAATACATCCATGCGATGTAAATGCACTCAAAATATTGGATAGAATCCTAAATGATAAATATATTGATGAATATTACTTTAGAAGGAGAAGAGAGAGCTTAATAATTACTCTTGAATGCATTAAGGGAGATGAGTACTGTTTCTGTGAAAGTATGGGTACTGATGAACCATGGAAGAACTCCTTTGATGTTCTTCTTCACCCATTAAATGAAAAAGAATTTTTAGCAATTCCAGGATCAGCGAAAGGTTTCAAAATTCTACGTGATATGAGATTAAAGAAAACTGATTTGAAGAAAAAGAGAAGAAGAAAAAATACTTTAAAAATATCAATAGAAAAAATTGAAAGAATAAAAAATAATGTTGAAAATCAATCCTGGATTGAAGAAGCAAATAAATGCATTTCATGTGGGGCATGCACAGTAGTTTGCCCAACATGTATATGCTTCGGAGTACGGGATTTATTCAAAGAACCATTAAGAAGTGGATATAGATTTAGAGAATGGAACTCATGTATATATTCAGAGTTCACGAGGATTGCAGGAAACATAGTTTTTAGAAAGGAAAAGGTAAATCGCTTTAAACATAGATTTTATCATAAATTCGTATTCATCAAAGAGAGATACGATGTATACGGTTGTGTTGGATGTGGAAGATGTATTGCTGAATGCATTAATAAAATAAATATAGTGGAGGTGATTAATAAAATTGCATAATTCTAAAAGTATTTATACGCCTATTCCAGCTAAAATAATTGAAATAATTAATGAAGCCCCTAAGGTAAGGACATTCAAAATACGTCCAGCGATAAATCATAAATTTGATTTCAATCCAGGGCAATTTATTGAATTATCACTCTATGGTTATGGTGAAGCACCATTTGCAATATCCTCACCCAAAAAAATTCTTCCAGAAATAGAAGTTACAGTAAAATCCGTTGGAAGAGTTACTAGAGCACTCTTCAAGATAAATAGGAACTCAATAGTGGGAATGAGAGGACCGTACGGCAATGGCTTTCCCATAGATAAAATGAAGAATAAGAGTATATTGATGGTTAGTGGAGGTACGGGACTAAGTCCACTTAGACCATTAATATGGGAAATTTATGATAATAGGGATAATTATGAAGACGTAGTATTACTTTATGGTGCAAAGACTCCTAATGAATTACTTTTTAGGAGGGAATATAAGGAATGGGAAAGGAGAATTAATATGCACATAACAGTCGATTACCCAGATGAAACATGGAGTGGAAATGTAGGTGTAGTAACTAGGCTTTTAGATGAAGTTGAAATACCAAGAGGAAGTCAAACAATAGTAATTATTTGTGGACCTCCAATAATGATGAAATACACAATACTGAAACTTTTTGAACTTAAATTCATGAAAGATCAGATATTCGTAAGCCTCGAGAGGCTTATGCAATGTGGTGTGGGTAAATGTGGTCATTGTATGCTCTCAAATGGAAAATATGTTTGTATTGATGGTCCAATATTCAGACTTGATGAAATACCGCTCAGGGAGGTAGAACTATGAAGAAAATTATAGTAAATTTTTATAGCCTAGCTGGATGTGAGGGATGCGCTGTACAATTACTTAATCTAATTACAAAGAGATTAGACTTATTACAATACATAGAATTTAATCAATTTAGATTAATTGGATTTAATAAAGAGGTAAATGAATGTGATGTAGCCATTATTGATGGATCCATAGTAAACAGGGAAAATGAGGAAAAAGTGATTAGTATAAGAAAAAATGCAAAAACCCTAATAGCCATTGGCTCTTGTGCAACATTAGGGGGAGTACAATTAGCAACGAGATTTATTGACATAAGGAAAGCAATTGAAAAAGTATATGGAAAAAATGCATTAAGTACCATAAGATTTAATCGTGTAAAACCCATAAATGAAGTTGTAAATGTAGATTATGAAATTCCTGGATGTCCAGTCGAAATTTATGAATTAGAAAGATTGCTAATTGAATTAATCTCAAATGCTGAGTTTAGAATATTACAGAAATCAGTATGTTTTGAATGTAAATTGCGTGAAAATGCATGTCTATTAGATAAAGGAATTTTATGCTTAGGACCATTAACTCTGGGGGGATGCAATGCCAAATGTCCATCAATGGGAGCTGCATGCTATGGTTGTAGGGGGACATTTGAGGATCACGAAATTAATGAATTCATTAAAATTGCCATGAATAAAGGATTTAGCATTGATGAAATTTTAAATAAATTAAAAATTTTCATGGAAGAGGTGATTAAGGAAATTGATAATAAGTAGTAAAGAGCTTGTTAGAATTGAAGGTCATGGAAAACTAATCATAGAAATAGAAAATGGAAAAGTAAAAGACGTTAAGTTTAGAGTACTTGAACCTCCTAGACTTTTTGAAGCATTTCTTATTGGAAGAAACATTGAAGAAGTCCCATATATTTCAAGTAAAATATGCGGATTATGTGGATATTCTCATGCATTATGTTCAGTAAAAGCATTGGAAAAAGCATTAAAAATTGAAGTTCCAATTGAAGTAAAAGTTCTAAGAGAGATTATTGAAATGATGAGTGTAATCTCTAGTCATATAATCCACATATTCGCTTTATCACTACCCGACTTTATTAATGTAAACAATTTTTCGGAATTATTAGCAAAGAACGGAGAAATCATAAAAGAAGCATTCTCGTTAAAGCAAGAGATAGATTATTTGTTAAGGAAAGTATGCGGGGATAGTATTCATCCAATCAATTTAATCCCAGGTGGATTTTCATCAAAAATTACAATGGAAAAATTAAATGAATTAAGGGGAAAAATTGAAAAATGGATTTTTAAAGCTTCCAGCTTAGCAAACAAGGTTTATCCGTTGCTTAAAGTCGATGAAGAATTTAGGAGATCAGGATTATATGCATCACTAATCTCCAAAGAGTATACATTTTATATTGGAGATATGATATCAATAAACAATGAGAAAATAGAAGTAAGCAATTTTAAATCAAAAGTTAATGAAAAATTTTCTAGCGACTCAACAAGTAAAAAGGCATTTATACATGGAAAGAACTTTATGGTCGGAGCATTAGCTAGACTAAATTTGAATAATGATAAACTTAGTAGTAGAGCAAAGGAAATGTTAAGAGAGTTGAAATTAAAGCTACCATCATTAAATCCAAAATTAATACCACTAGCGCAATTAATAGAGATTATTCATTGCCTTGAGAAAATACTTGAGTATTTAAACGAGTTAAAAAGTGTTAAATACATAAGAGAAGTCGACTTAACTACCATTAAAGAAGTTAAGAAAAAGAATTATGGGGTAGGTATGGCTATCATTGAAGCACCGAGAGGAATATTATATCATGAATATGAGATAAGAGATTGGAAAATCATTAGAACAGATATTATTACACCCACTGTTCAAAATATACCTGACATAGAAAGCAGTGTAAAAACTATTCTCAGTCAATATGAAATTAATGATTTAAATAAAGTAAAGAAGCACGCTGAAACCATTGTAAGATGCTATGATCCATGCCTTTCATGCTCAACTCATGTAGTTATAGTATCTCAAAGGCATAAAGTAAATTAGATGAAAAGCCATTAAATAAAATGCCGATGATGACTGCTCCCGGCACTAAATAGATGAAGAAAACTTACCCGGCTGAGGTTAATCGGATAGTGCAATAGACCTAATATTTAACCTTCTTTCTATCCAATTAGCGAAATATTTAGCAAAATAACCAACGGCATATACTCTTTTCGCTTTGGATTTATATACGTAATCCACAAGTTTTGGAAAATCAGCATGATTACTTAATGGGAAAGCTGCATGAAAATTTTTGTATGGATAAATTTTAGCCCATCCAGTAGCAATTGCCTTTATGAAACCTTTTTTCTCAGCTAAATGTAATTGCTTTTTATTTGAAACAATAACAGGCAGGGACTTGCTCTTTAATGCCTCCCTCCCCTCGGCAGACCTCATTCTAATGTATTTAAATTTAAAACCATGCTTTTCATAAATTTTATTTACTCTAAATATTTTTTCATCAATCAATACTTCGAGATTAAGCAGGTTATTAATTATAGCTATTAATTCTTGGGCTTTACCAATTGAATAAGCCAGAAATGCTGGTGGACTACCAATTTTGACTAAAGCTTCAACAAAATCTGCAATTTCATTGTACAAAAGCGCTCTATTAGGGAAAGATATTTCTGGATGACCATATGTTGCATCAATTATTAATTGATCGCACTCTAGCTGATAACCAGGATTTGTAACTAGCGTTTTTTCTAAATTTAAATCTCCAGTATAAGCTAAAGAACCACATCTATGCTTGAATAGAAATTGAACTGAACCTAAAATATGCCCAGATTCATAAACCTCAATATCAAGTGGACCTAATGAGAAACATTGAGAATTTAAGAATGTCGATAAAACATTAAATAATCTTCTACCACTTTGAGCTTCATAGAGTTTTAATGTTAAATATGAAGTTAACTTTGGCTTATTAATTTTAAAACCAGCAATATGATCACTATGTGCATGACTAATAAGTACAAAATCCCCTTCAGATGCTTTCGATAATGGATCGACAGATAGAGATAAATTGTCAAGTAAAATTAAGATTCCCTTATACCAATGAATTGACCATGGAACACGCATAGTGAACACTTAGCCTAATGGGCTATATGCTTACAAATATTTAGGCACTCTTAAAAAGATCGCTTAATGGTTTTCTTTCTCCCTTCTTTTCATAATATATCCTGATAGGCATTCTAATTGGTAGGCCTAAATCTAGAAATAGATTGTATAGGTCATAACCATTAATTGGCCCTTTAAGTTTACCCTCCTCAACAAATTTAGCTAAAGCTTCAATAATTCTCTTTGTGGCTATTGGATAGTGTTCTTTGGCAATCTCTAGAACCTCCTTCGCTCTACCAATTAAAACTTTATTTAATATTTCCATGGGATCTTTCCGCTCAGTTTTCTTCTTAGTTGAAATTAATTTCCTCTGCAATTCAGCAAGCTTCTTTAGCTTTAGCATTTCAAGTTCTAGATCCTCATTGCACATAGATACTGCACCCAATCTAATTTTATAATGGTACTAGAAATTCTTGACGCTTAAATTATTGACTTTAAAGCTAATGCTAAGGCTAATCTTGGAATAAGAATTGGAACATTTAATTCTGATTTTAAAAGTTTTGCATCATTAATGGAAAATCCTATACAATCCATAACCACGACATTAACATCTAAATCTCTAAATCTTCTAGCTATTATTTTCAGTTTAATTATCTTATGCTCTTCAATTGCATATGGAGAAATACTATCGATTACCATAGATTTACATTTAATATTGGACCATTTTTCCCTAGCAAAGCTTATTTGAACTGGATTTGGCATGATAATTCCTAATACCATATTAGGGGAAGACATACTTTTAACAATTCCACGCAGTATTGGTTCTGGTTTAACTAGTGGAACTCGCGATTCAAAATCAGGAAATATTCCGGAACATAGTAAGCCAATAACATTAGCTCCACATTTTTCCAAAAACTCTATTTTATCTTGAAGTAGCGGTATTATTCGCTCCTTGGACAGTCTTACTTCACTTCCATCTCTAAGCCTACTAACATAAACGGTTTCGCCAACCTTAGGTGCTAATTTGGCTATTTCATTCTTGGAAAGACCATCTAAAGCACCAGCCTCAATGATTTCATATTCTTCACCTAAAAATGAAGCAATTTCGGGAACTACATCAATTCTAGGCGATTGCCCAATAGTCAATAATCCAATTCGTCTATTCATAAGAAATCCCTCAACGCTATAAATTCATAAATTGAAATTGTTAAATCTAACCCAAATTAAACTCATACTGAGGAGTCATTATGAGGAAAATTGAAATTGAAGATTTCTCAAGAATAGTTCATGTAGCCGACCCACAACTATCTTCAAATGGAGAGAAATTGGCATTAGTTACTGTTAAATCAAACTTAAAAGATAACAAATATGATTATGAAATCCTAATTTATGAAGTAAAAAGTGGAGATTTAATATATACAATATCATCTCCTGAAGGAGATTTTTCTCCCAAATGGAGTCCATCAGGAAGAAAACTAATTTTCACTTCTAGAAGAGGATTTAAAGAGGAGGATAAGGGGAATGCAATATTTCTAACAGTATTAGCTGGTGAACCAAGATTCATAGCTAAGAAGAAGGAGGGATTTAGTGAAGTAAAATTTCTAAAAGAGAATACTCTAATAGCTCTATCACCAACTCCAATAAGAACAATAGATGAAGACAATGATTATGTTGAGATTAGAGATATACCACCTTGGTTTGATAAATCAGGATTTATAGATGAGTATAGGAGACAGATTTACTTAATAGACCTAGCATCGGGATTATATAAGCAAATTACATCGGGCACTAATGAAGTAGAATATATTGCTCCATCAAACTCAGGAGATAAAATAGCTTACATAAGAAAAGTAGATTATAAAAATCCATTAATAACTGAAGTTAGAATTCTAAATATTAAAACGGGCGAAGATTATCAAGTTATCGAACCGAAATATAACTTCATAGGAGTTACATGGAGTCCAGATGATAAATACTTGGCCCTCCATGGTAACGATTTAAGAAGGGGACTTTCAACCCATAACCACATATGGATAGCTTCAAGTGAATATCGATCAAAACCCGAAAACTTAACTGGAAAAATTGATCGAAATACTCTACCCGCAATTTCATGCGACGTACTTGGACCATATAGATCATATAGTCCTCCTCAATGGCTTGAAGATAAAATAATCTTCTTAGTAAATAGTCATGGTAAAAGCAATCTATTTGAAGTTAACATTAACGGTGACATAAAACAATTAACAAACGATAACCACGTAATTCATAATTTTAGCGTATCTAAAGACGGTAAAATAGCATTATTGAAAACTGATCCTGAAACTTTACCTGAAATCTATATTTACGATTATAATAGTGGTGAACTGAATAAATTTACGAACTTTAATGATTGGTTTAAAAATGAAATTAAAATTTCAAAACTAAAGTATGTGAAAGTTAAAGCTAGTGATGGTGAATCAATAGATGCATGGTATATAGAACCAATAGAGAAAGATGGAAAAAGTAAATATCCAGCCATTCTATTTGTTCATGGAGGACCAAAATCATCATATGGATGGACAATAAACTTCATGCATCAATTAATGGCATCAAAGGGATATTACGTCATAATATCAAATCCTAGAGGTAGCGATGGTTATTCTGAGGAATTTGCAGATATACGTGGACATTATGGTGAAAGAGACTATCAAGACATAATGGATGTAATTAATGAAATTATAAGTAGGATTTCACAAATCGATGAAAATAGACTTGGAGTAACTGGAATAAGTTATGGAGGCTTCATGACTAATTGGATAGTTACTCAAACAGATAAATTCAAGGCAGCAATATCAGAAAATGGAATTGCTGATTGGATATCAGACTTCTGGTCCAGCGATATAGGATTCTTTTTCGATCCAGATCAAATAGGAGGAACACCTTTAAAAAACTTAGAAAAATACATTAAGCAAAGTCCAGTTTACTTTGCAGAAAATGTGAAAACACCAGTTCTACTTATACATAGCATGGAAGACTATAGATGCTTCATAGATCAATCACTTGCATTCCATATAGCTTTGAGACTATTAGGAAAAGAATCAAGATTAATAGTCTTCAGAAAAGGGAGTCATGGGCACAGTATATTAGCTAAACCAAGACATCGCAAGAAACGCTATGAAATAATACTAAAGTTCTTTAATGAAAAATTGAAAAATAAAACTAAGTAAAACAAATGTTAACCAAAAGTAAAAAAGAAATAAAGTAAAATTTATTTTTAAGCATAAGATTTATTTTGCTGAGAGCCTTGACGATTAAGATTTACTGTGAAAGATGCGGCTTCGTATTTTATAGAGGTGATGAATTAACTAATCCGCAAGACATAATTAGGCGTTATGGTGGAAGATGCCCGCGATGTTATAAGCAACTTAAATTAGAGCCATCCAAAGTAACCATTAAAACATCTGAAGACTAGTTATGGCCCAATATGTCCAAAACGAGTTTGAGCTATAACTAGCTTAAGACCAGTATCCTCAAGTAGTTTCCTTGCTTTTTTCATTTCAAAATAACTTGGCCACTTAATGTTTCGTCTTCTAAATTCAGGTCTATAATCTAGTAGGCAAACTTGAATTTCCGAATCAATATCAACTAACTTACGGCCAATAGAAAATAGTTCATCATCAGTCATCCAAGCAGGATTATATGGAATGCCCACACCTAAAAACACTTTCTCCTTATATTCATCAATAATGTATTTTATAGCATTCCAAGCATTTTTTAAATAGTATTCAGCTAGACTCTTATTCTTAACGCCAGTTACGGTCATGAATGTCTCAATTTTAAATGCTTTTAAATCAGCACCAATATCAGTCACTCCAGATTCAATAAGCTCATCAATGTAATCTTTAGTTAATAGTGAAGTATTAGTGTCTAAATGTAATCTAGCTTTTTCATCTTTATTTAACCTCTTTAACCATTTGAAAAATTTAATGAGCCATCGTCTATTTAATGTTGGTTCACCACCAGAAATTGCCATTCTATCAACGCCATATAGTCTCCTTAATGCAGTTAACTCCTCAGCAGCCTCCTTAGGAGTCAATGGATTTAAATTATTTCCATAAGTTATAGTCCAATTTTGACATTGCGGACATCTAAAATTACATCCATGAGCAAAACATGCAACTTCAATATACCTACCTCTCTTTTTTAGATACCATGGAGTACCAACACCTCCAACTGGATGAGGAGTAAAGCCAGAAACAATTCTTAATGGTTCAAAATCAGCATTTAATTCAATTTTCATACCATTTCTAATAGGCGTGGTACATAATTGTCTTGGAACTCCATCAACTAATACTGCACATGCATAACATCCACCAGTCTCACACGGCGTATAAATATCTCTATCACTTGGAATTTTTGAAAAAGTAAAACCAATAATTTGGAAAGCTCTTTTTAAAGTAATTCGTTCAGGAACTTCATATCCTTCACCATTAACATAAATTTTAACATAACGTCTAGGCCTATCATCTTCAATCCTAATAATAGCTTCATTAGGGCAGCCTAAGAGGCATACTTGACAATCAACACATTCATCTCTACCTGGACAATCAATATACCATGTACAAAATCCACATCCCTTACATTTATCATAATCAATTATACATTTGTAAAAACTCATTAAAGCCACCCATTACCAATTTAAAATTTAAAGTTGTACGGCAATAAATTTTTAAGAGAGAAGTTCAACCTATGAGCAATGATATATAATGAAAATTCATGCAATATTCAGAGGAACATGTCCAAACTGTAATGGTGAAAATAGCGATATTCGATTAAGATATGGCATCCCATGTTCAAAATGCATACCAATACCAACTAGAAAATTATTAAGGAAAATTATTAAAATGAATAAGAATGAGACAAGAAAGTACATACTGGACTTATTAATTAAATTTAATACTTTAAAACATTATAGGAACCTTTATGAAATTGAGAATAAAATCGATGAAATAGAAAATTTATTTTATGGAGCAACTGGCAGTAAATTATGGAGCGCGCAAAGAACTTGGCTTAAAAGAGCATTAAAGGGGAAAAGCTTTGCAATAATAGCTCCAACAGGTATGGGTAAAACGGTTTTTGGAATAATACTGGCGATCTATTTTGCCTCAATAGGTAAGAAATCATACATATTATTGCCAACATCTCTTCTTGCACATCAAGTTTATTTAAAAATAAACAAATTTTTGGATAGACTGAATTTACAGGATATTAAAGTTGTTGCATATCATTCAATTTTTTCAAGAAGTAAGTGTAAGAAAATTTTAAATGAAATTATAAATGGGAACTACGATATCTTAATTACGACTTCATATTTCCTTCCAAGACATTTTGAGAAATTGGATAAGAAATTTGACTTTATATTTGTGGATGATGTAGATTCGTTTATAAAATCATCAAAAAATGTTGATAAGGTTTTAATGTTATTAGGCTTTAATCAAGAAATTATAGAGTTAGGTTTTAAAGCAATTAACCTAAGATCAAAAATAAGAAAGTTATTTAGATCAAAATATGCATCTCAAGATCAATTAAATATAATTAGAGAAGAATTACTAAATACAGAGAATAAAATTGAGAACTTTAAAAGAAATAATAGTATTGGAATTTTAATAGTTTCAGGAGCATCAATTAGGGCTAAGAGAACTAAGCGCATAAAATTATTCAGAGAATTACTTGGATTTGAAATTGGAAGCAAAGCTGAAGGAATAAGAAATATCGTTGACATGTACATTAAACCCAGGAAAAGGAACATAATCGATGAAGCTATCAGATTAGTAAGTATTCTTGGAGATGGAGGATTAATATTTATTCCCATGGATAAGGGATCAAAATATGTAAACATAATATTAGACGAATTAAGTAAAAGAGGAATAAGAGCTACAACATATGAAAAAGCTAAAGGTAAAATACTTGAAAAATATAGATCAAGAGAATATGATGTTCTAGTAGGAGTAGCATCATATAGAAGTCCATTAGCTAGGGGAATAGACTTACCTGAGCGAGTTAGATATGCAATTTTTATTGGTGTACCTAAGTTTAAAATAAGCTTAGATATAACTGAAGAATTTAGGCCATTTAAAGCCATAATACTTTTAGCTAATTTAAGAGAATTCATAGAGAATCCTAATGAATTAGATTTAATAGATAAGTATATAATTGAGTTAAGAAGAGTAGCTGGAATTTTAAAGCGTGATGAAATTGAGAAGATAGCTAGTGCCATTAAACAGAAAATTGAATTAGAAGGTTTTTTAGGAAAAATTCAGAAGCTATTCTTAAAGGTAGCATTATTCTTAGAGGAAATTTTAAGGAGACGAGACATAAGAACTGCAATTGCTAAAAGCCCCCACTTATCAATTGAAAAATTAAGTGGAAAACCATATATCATTGTACCAGACGTTATAGGATATCTACAAGCTTCAGGAAGAACATCAAGAATGTATGCAGGAGGAGTGACTAAGGGACTTTCAATAATAATCATAGATGATGAAAAAGCGTTTAATGGATTAATTAGAGGATTAAGATGGTATGTTGAAGATATTAAGTTTGAAAAAATGACTCTAAGGAGAATAAAGAAAGTAATTGGCCAAGTAGATAGTGATAGAAGAAAAGTTAGAATGCTCCTTGAGGGAAAAATATTACCAGAATTCAGAGATATAGTTAAAACTGCTTTATTGGTAGTTGAATCTCCAAGTAAAGCTAGGACAATAGCTAAATTCTTTGGAAGTCCATCTAAACGGGAAATTAATGGAGTTCCAGTTTACGAAATAAGCACTGGAGATTATATATTAATAATAGTTGCAAGTAAGGGTCATATATTTGATCTAGTTACTCAAGAAGGATATCATGGAGTAAAGATAGTTAAAAGGAACTTCATACCAATATACTCCTCAATAAAGAGATGTCGAAAATGCAATGAGCAATTTTCAGATCCAATAAACATATGTCCCATATGCGGAGGAAAACTTGATGATAAAATAACTGTCATAAAAGTATTGCAGGAAATAGCAAGTGAAGTTGATACATTACTCATTGGGACAGATGCTGATGCTGAAGGAGAAAAAATAGGATGGGATATAGCTCAAGCACTCGCACCATATGTTAGGGAAGTAAAAAGAATAGAGTTTCATGAAATAACTAAAAGAGCACTAATTAAGGCACTAAACAATCCTAGAGAATTAAATCTAAAGTTAGTTGAATCTCAAATATTAAGGAGAATTGAAGATAGATGGATAGGTTTCGAGCTGAGCAATAAAGTTCAAAATAAATTCAATAGAAGAGACTTATCTGCAGGGAGAGTTCAAACACCAGTATTAGGATGGATTGTAAACCGAACAAAAGAAACTAGGAAAAGCATAATGGATAATTTCGAACTAACACTTGAAAATAAACTGAGAATTAGATTGAGTCTAAAGAAATTAAGGAAAAAAGAATTAGAAAAAATAGTTGAAGAACTTAAAAAATCAAACTGCAAAATTACGAAAGTAACCAGTGAAATAGTCGAATTAAATCCATACCCACCATTCTCAACAGATTCAATGTTAAGAGAAGCAACCCTAACATTAAAGCTTAGAACAAATGAAATAATGTCTATTGCTCAAGACCTTTTCGAACTAGGATTAATTACATATCATAGAACAGATAGCATTAGAGTTTCAAGTATAGGAATGAATATTGCAAGAAACTATATAACAGAAAAGTGGGGGGAAGAATACGTTAAATTGAGAGGATGGAGTAAGAAGGGAGCTCATGAATGTATTAGACCAACACGACCAATCGATGCATATAGATTAAAAACACTAATATCAATCGGAATTATTAGGCTAGCCAAAAGATTAACCCCAAAACACTATGCGTTATATAAGTTAATATTCAATAGATTCATTGCAAGTCAAATGAAAGCAGCTAAAGTCAAAAAACAAATAATTAATGCAAAAGTTCTTAACTGTGAAATTAATATTGAGACATTCACAGAAATAATTCATCCAGGATACACATTAATTTATCCAATAAAAATTTCTCCCGAAGTTAAAAAAGGAACCTTAAAGATAATTGACGTTAAACATTGGCGAGCCCCAGCACTACCACTCTACTCTGAAGGTGACGTAATAAGATTAATGAAAGAAAGAGGGGTCGGCAGACCATCAACCTATGCAAAAATATTATCGACACTACTAGAAAGAAGATACGTATTTCAAACACCAAACAGAAAACTAGTTGCAACAAAGCTTGGAGAAAATGTGTACAATTACTTAAAGGAATCATTTGAAAAATACGTTTCAGAGGAAACTACAAGACAACTTGAAGAGAAAATGAATAAGGTAGAATTAGGTCAAATGAATTACATTACCATATTAAAAGAGTTATATTCTGAATTAAAGTATTTATCATCAAATTAGTAGTGAAAGAAATCTGTTAAGCGAGTTTCTCTAGATTTAGATTTTAGTATTTGAGAACATTTTCTAGGGTCTAATCGCTTAAATTCTAGGCCTAAAGATTTAAGTAGGGTTAATACTCCCTTATGAACATCAGGGGCTACAAGAACACCTCTAACCTTCCTATAAGGACTTCTCTTTTTAATCTCCTCTACATATTTTGCTAATTGAATCACAGCATTCTTATCTGCTGGTCTACGCTTTAATTCTATGACTACAAATCTTCCTGAAGAATCAATTCCATATAAATCTATAAAGCCAGGTTCAACAGGTTTTTCATAGCTTATAACTTTAAATCCCTCCTCGAATAAACTTGGCTCCAAGATTATTGCTTTCTGCATATCCTGCTCAGATGCATATAGTGAGAATTCTGCTTCATCAATTAAATCCATTGAAGAAACCAAATATATACTTTTAAAGAAAACATTAACAATTTCATGAGGACGCTTTCTAATTGCTCTAATTCTTAAAAGATTTTCTCTAGTTAAATTCACATGAAAAATGCATCCTGGCGGCTGCCAATTAACTGGATTTACTTCCCAGGGTCGATGAACTTGTATTGATCCATCAATTTTAATAATAACTATTCTTTCACCATAATCTAAAGTTGATGAAGCTCTACCCTCATAATCAACTCTACATAAACCCACAATTAGAACAGTCTTCTTTTTTTCAATTGCATTCCTAACTAACTTAAATGCATCATTAATTTTTGGATTAATTAACGTTTCAATTGGGATACGATTAAAATTCAATTTAACTCACAATAGTCTAGTAGTATATGGATAAATTTAAAGCTGAGGGAGAACTGTGAAGCGAGAAATAATGAGGAAATATAATATTACAGCTAGATCTTATGATGAATTATATGGAGAAGAACAGGAGAGAAAATATTCATTATTCATAAATAAGGTGGAAAAAAATATACGTAATAGAATAGTTTTGGATTTAGCATGTGGAACTGGACTTTTAATGAAAAAATTAATTAAACATGCAGAGTACGTCATTGGGATTGACATATCTATTGAAATGCTTAAATTAGTAAGAAGAAAGGCAATTGATAGAGACAAATATTCATTAATACTAGCAGATGCTGAAAATATTCCACTGAAAAATAACATCTTTAACGCCGTTTTTGCAATAACCATTATACAAAACTTATCAAATTTAAGTAAAGCTTTAAAGGAGATAAGAAGAGTAATAAAGAGTAATGGTATCATCATTATAAGTGGACTAAAAAGAGTGATAAACATGGAGAATGTAAAATTAGCAATTATTAATAGTAACTTGAAATTAAAGAAAATAGTAGAAGAAGATAAAGATCTAATATTAATTTTAGTAAAATTGAATAATTAAATTAGTAAAATTTAATGAATATTCATCAAAATAAAATATTAATATATAAATTATCATATTGAATGTGATACCTTAGTGATTGATGATTCATAAGCGCAGTAATGGTATTGTCATTAATGGACTTAGAAGTGATGGAAAACGAATATATAAATTTTGCACTATCCAATGATAATTGGAATAGAAAGCTATATATATTATGGAAAATAGCTAATTTTCGAGTCAAGCGGCTTGCGAGGGACGAACTTGAAAAGTCTTCAACCTCTAAGACTTCTTAACCGTGCTATAAATAGTAGGGTTCTTGTAAAATTAAAAAGTGGATATGAATATACAGGCATTCTTGAAAGATGCGATAATTGTATGAATCTTATTCTAATAGATGCTGAAGAACTAAATAATGGGGATCCAGTAGCGAGATATGGCAGAATATTCATTAGGGGCAACAATATACTGTATATTAAGCTGGAAACGCCAATAGTCAGTACTTAACTTAAAAGTGATTCACGAATCTCAGTAATTAAGCCCTCAACAGGTAAGCCATAATTGCTTAGCTTCCTCTCTATAATAGGTCTAACTATTTCGGCATAATTACTATAGACACACCATAAGTTAACTCCATTAAGTTTCTGGCAACCTACTAAATATTTAATAGGTTCATTTAGAATTGAAGCTTCAATTTCCTTTAATTCATTATCATTAGAGAAAGTTTCGGGTTTTGACACATAAATATCGCATGGAGGATAATCATCAGGTTCAGAGCAATACTCATAAACAACTAATCCATCTGTAAATCTCAATGTAACGGCTCTATTATAGGAATCTATAATGAAACATATTGTATCTGGTTTTAATTGTTCAAGAATTTTCTCACATTTATCCCAGGTATCAATAGTTACCAGTAACATTATAATCCCTCACAACACTAATGGGGAACTTTAGTATATAATGGTTATTGATTTCCAGTAAATGGTAAACCTTAAATTCATAAAGCATAATTTAAAGCTTCAGAAATAGTAGGTGTGTGAGAGATGGATAAAAAGCGTAGTATAAACATTGAAGAGTTACATCAACAATCAATCGAGGAACTAAATACCGAAATTGTTGAGAGAAAAGGTTTGGGACATCCTGATTATATTGCTGATGCAGCTGCTGAGAGTGTTAGTCTTGCATTATCAAAATATTATTTAAAGGAATTTGGTGCAATTCTTCATCATAATGTAGATAAAGGTTTAGTTGTTGGGGGTAGAGCTTCACCAACTTTTGGTGGGGGATTTGTTGAAGAACCAATTTACATAATTATAGCTGGGAGAGCAACGAATCAGGTTATTAAGGAAAAGGAAATAGTGAGAATCCCTGTTGGTTATATAGCCATTAATGCAATTAGAGAGTTCATTAAAAATAACTTTAGATTTTTAGATCCAGATGAACACATAGTTATTGATTATAAAATAAGACCTGGATCAGTAGATTTAGTAAGCTTATTTGAAATGGGTAAGAAAATTCCATTAGCTAATGACACTTCATTTGGAGTATGCTTCGCACCTTTAAGTCAAACAGAAAAATTGGTTTTTGAAACCGAAAAATATTTGAATTCGAAAAAATTAAAGAAGGAGCTTCCAGAAGTTGGTGAAGATATTAAAGTTATGGGATTAAGGAGAGGAAAGAAAATTGAACTTACTATTGCAGCTGCAATGATAAGTAAATTAATTCCAGATTTAGATCATTACCTGAGTGTAAAAGAGGAGATAAAGAGAAGAATTGAAGATTTAGCTGCGAAAATAACCAATTATCCAGTTGAAGTTAAAGTTAATGCTGCTGATAAACCAGATAAGGGCATTGTATACTTAACGGTAACAGGAACTTCAGCTGAAAGTGGAGATGATGGAAATACTGGTAGGGGTAATAGGGTTAATGGTTTAATTACACCATGTAGGCCAATGTCAATGGAAGCAACAGCAGGTAAAAATCCAGTAAGCCATGTAGGGAAAATATATAATGTTGTAGCTAAGATAATTGCAAATAGAATTTACGAAGAAGTTAAGGGAATAAGGGAAGTTTATGTAAAAGTTTTAGGTAGAATTGGGCAGCCAATAGACATTCCAATGCATGTTGATATTCAATTAATTTTAGAACCAGAATATAAGCTATCTACTGTTAAGGGGGATATTGAGGGTATAGTTAATGAAGAATTAGATAATATAACGAGAATTACTCAATTAGTTCTTCAAGGTGAGATTGAGATCTTTTAAGTTCCTCAATTCTTTCTTTACGATATTTCATAAATAATTCTTGAATTCTAGCTCTCTCCTCTTCCTCAATTATATGGGTTAAACGTTCTTTAATTTCCCTAGAAATTCTATTTAATAACTGTAGGTCTGCGAATGGTAGATCATCTATCCAAACAATTTCCAATTCATTCTGATTAATGAATGGAATTGCATATTTTTTAAGTAAATGTTTAACATGTAATGGTGGTTCTGATTTACCGATTATGCATTTAATCTTTATTTGAGAGAGTTTTTTAATTGCAGTTGTATCGGCTGTGCTAAGATCTTTTACATAGACTGCATCATCTTTGCTGATATTCATTAGGGAAATACCTTTCAATACATCATCTTTAGTTAAGTTCTTTATTGGTTTTAAAACTATTATTTCACCTCTAACAAGTTTATAGATCACTTTTTTCCAGTTATTAATTTTCTTTTCTAATTCATTTTTCTCTCTACTTAATTTGTCAATAGAAGTTTTTAATGATGTAATTCTCGATTTCAATGAAACAATTTCACGCTCCTTCCTAAGTTTAATGGCAATCTCACTTTGAAGAAAGCGTATAACATCTTCTAATTCTCTAATTTTATTTTCGAGCTCTTTAATCTTAGTCAATAACTGATCTCTTTGAGAAATTAATGATTGAACTTTTTGCCTTTCAATTTTTAATTTCTCCCTTAATTCACATATAATCTTCTTATCAACTTTTCTCTCGGGTTTTACGGTTTCATACTTAATAGGTATCTCTTTAACTTCCTTTAAGCCCTCGGACCTCAAAATTTCAATTGCATTCCTAATACTGTGTCCCTGAACAATTAATGCCCTAAGCTTTCTAAATGAAATTTTTGCTCCAAGTTCCCTAGCATGAGCTTCAGCTTGTTCAAATTTATTTCTATAATGCATGAATGCCTTAATTGCAGCTGCAAGTGCATCTCTCTTATGAGAATCCAATGAAACATTAATGTTAGGCTTAAATTCATCAAAATATTTCTTTAATATTTCCTGCTTTTCCTCAAATGTTAAATTTCGCAATGGAGTATAAATAGAAGCATGAAGCATAGATGCCAATTTCTCTATAAATGATGGTGGAGGATGAACATCAGATGCTATTAATATTGGATTTCCATATTCCATTAAAATGGAAATTAAATCACCTCTACTTAAATGTCTCTTACTGAATACAGTTATTAATTCTCCATAAACATTGAGCACGGCAACCCCAGTAACCATTCCAGGATCTACACCTACGATTAAATACTCTCTAAATGAAGTATCAATTGAATACTCACCAGATAGAGGAGTAAAGCTTAATTTGGATGAAGGCTTAAGCATAACTTTAACTTGAACATCACCTTCCTTAACATTTTTAACTAATTGTCTAACTAAATCATACGATGCATAAACTATAAAAAGGCAATTTTCTAAACCATACCTACTCTTCCTAAAAAATATGTCATAATCAAACTCATTTGAATCTAAAATACATTTAATTTCTCTAGCTACCCTCAATATTGAAGTCCTAATTTTCCTCTTAAATCTATCCTCACTCATTCCACCCTCTCCAGGACGTCTACGCCTACAAACAATTATTCTAACTTCACCCTTCGATGGAGAAACTATAAAACCTATACCCTTTGAAGCTAATCTTGCAGCTACTTCGGCAGATTGCATTGGAGATAATTTTTGTGAATGTGATATTAACCTATGTTGATAGGCTAATTGAGACAATGATTTAAAACCAGTTTTAGGTGAACCAGTTACTTGCACTAACTTGACATTTGAAGGTAGCATGGAAATAAACTTTAAAAGTTTACCAATTGTAGGTGCCAATTCATATATATTATCAATAGCTAAGAAATTTGGTTTTATCTTCCAGATTAGATTTAATAAACGCCTCTTGCTAACTTCTTCCATACGAGAAATAATCTTACCATTTGAAAAAATTGCTATGGAGTATTTAGGTTGAGCAGAGCTTTCTGGAGAGCTCATTGGCATTAAATCGACACCAAGTATTACGATGTCCCTTCCATTCAAAATTATCACTTCAATAAGAATGTGTAAGTCAAATTAATTAATTTGACTTACATTACCAATTACATATTCTATAACTCCATTCAAATTAGTTTTAATCTTAAATCTCCTCCTAAAAAAATTAATTATATTCATTAAGTCTCTTCTTAATAGGTTAAATGCACTTGGATGATTCGCATATACAAATTGAGGCCAGTCAATTATTAATGGTTCAATATCTGGAGTAACTATAATGTTGTATTCAGATAAGTCTCCATGAACTATTCCAGCATCTCTAAAACACCTTCTAATTTCATTTATTATTTCAAGCAGAAAAGCATATGGATCTGGAAGATAATCACATACGTATAATGGATCACCATCAATAAATCCCATAACTACTACATGTCTATTCCAAGCAATAGGCTTAGGAACCCTAACGTTAAAAGTGTATAGTTTAGTTAAAGCTTCATATTCCTTTCTCGCAGCTATTTTAGCTTGAAAAAGCCATGAAATTTTATCCCTATCTGCAATGTATGATCTAACTCGCCTAGTTTTTTTAAAGCTTAATCTACCAAGCCTGTGAAATTTAATTGCAACTCTCTCATTAGCAGGAGTAAGAGCATCATAGACATCAGCTTCCTTTCCAACGCCAAGAGGTTTACCAATTGCTTCAATATATCCTGAATCAACCAGATACTTTAAGGCCAGACAGTCATAACCCCAAGTAGTTAAGGAATATCCTTCATAAGCACCAAATCTCCTTCTAACAACTCCTAATTTACACAATTTATTCAAAATCATCGATGTAACTTCAATATTAAACTTAACTTTTCTGGAGATATAATCTATTGGTACGAATTCAAAAGTATTCATTCCAATCTCTATAGCCCTTAATATCTTGAAATCTCTATATTTCAGCGTTTTAAATACACGAATTGGTAACATGGTAATCAATATATCTTCTCTACGTTGTATAAATAAATTGCAATGCTTACAAAATAAGCATTGATAAATTTGGTATTTAAGTAGACATAGAATAAATATTAAAAATGTAAATAGATTAAGCTGTAAAAGGACAATATCAACTAATCTTCAGAAATTAAAATGAAAAAATAGAAATTTCAAAGACACAACAACTTTAAATACTTTAATTTGCAAAATTAAAATGAAGTAAAATACTGTGGAGGTGAGGAAATGGAATCTGAAATTTATGAAGAGAATGGTGTGCTCATAGTTAAGGGGAAAGAGGTAGTTAATGTAGCTTCAGCATTATCATCTGAAACTAGATTAAAAATACTTGAATTCTTGAGAGGGAAGGAAGCCGATATAGGTCAAGTTGCAGATTTCATTAAGCAAAGTAAGGCGAATGCTAGTGCTCAAATGAGGATATTAGAAAAATATGGGTTAGTAAAAACAATGTATAAGCCAGGAATAAGAGGAGTTAAAAAGGTTTGTACAACAGATATTAGAGAAGTGCGCTTGATACTTGAGTAGAGCAGCAACTTAGACTTTGAACAAGCTTAACTATCATACCTCATTTATGTCTACTTAATCTATGTTTGAGCGCAGCTTTTACAAATCCGAGATATGGTGGAGATGGTTTACCTGGTCGAGACTTGAATTCTGGATGTGCTTGTGAACCTAGGAAAAATGGGTGATCTTTTAACTCAATAAATTCTATTCTCCTACCATCTGGACTTCTACCAGAGAATATTAATCCGTGACGCTGAAGAATATCCCAATATGATGGATTAACTTCATATCTATGTCTATGCCTCTCATAGATTAATGTCTTCCCATAAAGTTTATGAGCAAGAGTGCCTGGTTCGAGTACTATTGGATGAGCCCCAAGTCTCATTGTACCACCCTTCCTAGTAATTTCTCTCTGTTCTGGAAGAAGATCAATTACAGGGTTAGGCGTATTTGGATCATTTTCAGTGCTATTTGCATCTTTTAATCCAACAACATTTCTGGCATATTCTACTACAGCCATTTGGAAACCAAAACATATACCTAAAAATGGAATTTTATTTTCTCTTGCAAATTTTACTGCTAAAATTTTGCCTTCAGTACCTCTAGGACCAAATCCCGGTGGAACAAGTATACCATCATAATCTTCTAGAATCTCTAATTTTTCAGATGATTCTTCGAAAATTTCTGTTTCAATCCAATCTATATTAACCCTAGTTTTTATGGCCGCTCCAGCATGTTTAAGAGCCTCATTAATGCTAATATATGCATCGGCCAATTTAGCATACTTACCACACATTGCAATTTTAATTTCATAGTCAAATTTCTCAAATGACTCCACAACAGATTTCCAGTAATCCCAATTTGGTTTACGAATATTAAGTTTCAATCTTTTACATATGTAATCACCCATTCCTTGCTTATCAAGTATTATTGGAACCTTATATACGCAATCAACAGTATATGATGTGAAAACAGCTTCTTCAGGTACGCTTCCATATAATGCTATTTTCTTCCTAGCTGAGGGCTCTAATGGTATACTACATCTAGCAACGATAATATCCGGTTGAATACCTATTCTTCTAAGTTCATTTACACTATGTTGGCATGGCTTAGTTTTCTGCTCTCCAGTTACATCTAATATTGGAACGAGAGCCACATGAACAAATAATGTGTTATCATATCCCTCTTCTAATCTCATTTGTCTAATTGCCTCTAGGAATGGTAGACCTTCGATATCGCCAACAGTGCCTCCAACCTCAACTATAACTACATCAACATTACTGCGCTTCGCAGTTAATCTAATCCTCCTTTTAATTTCGTTTGTAATATGAGGAACCACTTGTACACATGCACCCAAGTAATCTCCACGCCTCTCCCTCTCTATAACCGTTAAATATATTTGCCCCGTTGTAATATTATTGTCCTTTGGCAAATTAATGTCCAAAAACCTCTCATAGTGACCTAAATCTAAATCTATTTCTCCACCATCTTCAGTAACAAAAACTTCTCCATGCATATATGGATTCATAGTCCCTGCATCTACATTTAAATAAGGATCAATCTTAACTGCAGTAACAGTATAACCTCTAACTTGAAGCATTTTGCCTATTGAAGCTGCAACTACACCTTTAGGGGGGAGCTAATTTAGCTCCCTTTCCCCACACTAGATAAAACACCGCCAGTAATGAAAATATATTTAGACAATTGCTATCACCTCTATGCATAAGCCTAATTACATAATTAAATTAAGATAGAAATTTAGTTTAAAAGTTCACTTCTCATATTCAAAAGCCTCAGGAGGCAATTTAGCTATTGGAGGCAATTCTCTTTTATGTCTTGATCGATCAATCATTCGTTTTACTTTTAATATAACTTCAATTGGTAAATTGAGTTTCCTTGAAATCTCAATTTCATTTAACTTTAGATCTATTAAATAGTATAGTATTGGATCAATAATATCATAGGAGAGACCTAGCTCTTCCTCAGCTAATTGATCTTTCCATAATCTTGGACTGCTTGGTTTCTTTAATATCTCACCTGGAACTCCTAGATATTTACCGAGCATTCTAACTTGAGTCTTATATAAGTCACCTAAAGGTAATATGTCAACTCCACCATCGCCATATTTAGTGAAGTATCCAATTAAAATTTCGCTTTTATCACCTGTACCAACAACTATCCTATTCATTAAGTTAGCATAATAGTATAATAGACACATCCTAATTCTCGCTCTTAAATTTCCAACTGCTACTAGGGCTTTATTACTGAAATCTGGAATACTTAAAGAAAATGCATTTAGTATTTTGGAAATATCAATTATTCTATATTGGAAACTAAGAGTTTTTGCCACATTAATTGCATCTTCAACATCATTCTTTGGGGTTACTTCCGGGTCAGGCATTATTAGGGCCAATACATTATTTGGATTAATTACCTTAGCGCAGAGATATGCAGTTACAGTTGAATCTATACCTCCACTTAAGCCTAAGACGAAACCATTAGCCTTAATGGCATATTCTTTTAAAAAATTTGAAATTTCCTTAACTACGATTTGGGGATTTATTTTTAACAATTTTGCCCGCTAGAAATTAGATTTAAGCTAGCATATAAAGTTGTATGCAGTTACTTAAAGAAGGAAGTTAACTTAGCTTGATATGAAGTTTTTAATGGTAATTGGAAGGTAATAATTTTCCTTACTGCTGGAAGAGAAACATTAAAAATTTTTGATTCTCCAATCCTAGTTGAAAAAACCTTTGATCTATGAGCATGACCGTGAATAACTATTGTAGGTTTTCGAGAAACAATTACTTCCTCAAACCTTTTACAACCAAGTTCAGGCCATATTCTCCTATCTTCACCAATTAATGTTTTATATGTAGGTGAATAGTGGAGAAGAAGAATTCTAAAATCACAATCAGCAATATAATTAAATAATTTCTCTACTTTCCTAACTCTCTCAGCATAGATTTCTTTAATATTAGGAATATTCTTTAATTGCCATTTCGTAGGTCTATCTAAACTACCCCTACTACCAATTATGCCTAATCTGAAGCTTTTAATTTTAATTTTAATATACTCATCATTAAGCCATCCAACTTCATCACTAAAATTCCTAATTAGTGAAGGAATACATTCATCATATTCTTCATTTCCAAAACATGCAATTATTGGTACGTCAAACCTATTTTTAATTGCTTTTAAAACGGTATTAAATTCATTAACTCTACCTCTATATATCATATCTCCAGCTAGAAGGAAAAGATCTAGTTTTTCATTGAGATTTGAAAGAGCATTAATGAATTGATTTAGATACTTAGGGGAGTGAACATCAGCTGTAGCAGCAATAATTATCTTTTTATTCCCAATCAGATTTATTCATCTCCCTCAAAATTTCCTCTAATGGTTCACCAATTACAATACCCTTACCTGGAACTATATCAAATGTATATATTGTAGTGTCTATTTGCGACCATCTCATTTTCCTTATATAAATTGTTCTAACAAATTTGCCTCTAATTCTTCTTAATCCTAAAACTATTATTCCAGAGGCTAAGAATTCTTCGACACCATATCTACTTAGAGATTTAGAACCAGTGGGAATATCGCAAGTTACTAAAGTTGTGCATCCAAGTATTTCCTCTAAATAAGCCACAATTTCCCTAATGTATTCTCGTACCCATAGTAGATCGCCAGCTCCTTGAGCAAGAGCTGAAATCGGATCTAAAACCAATCTAGTTATTGGTGTTCCCTTCGTATATTTTGAGATTGTATTTATGAAAGCTTTAGCTTCCTTTCCATGCTTCAGATCTTCAGTTTTCAGTCTAAGTTCAAGCGGAATCAATTTACCCTGCTTAACATATTCATATAAATCCCAACCTAAACTTGTCACGCCACTAAGAACATTCTCTATCCTCTCATCGATTGATACATATACACAATGCTCACCGTTTTTTAATCCATGAAGAATATATTGAATTGACATTATAGTCTTTCCACATCCAGTTTCACCAGCTATTAAGTACGTTCTACCCTTAATAAAGCCGCCACCAATCATTTCATCAAGCTTTAGAATACCTGTTGATATTCGATCGAGCAACTTGACACCTCGCCAAATTCAATAGCGAGAGACAATAAAAATTTATCTATTAAATACTATTTTTTGTTGGCGGATGAAGATCTAATTATACATTGAGCAAAGCGATGATGCTCGACGGGCGGCCTGACGCCACTAAAATTGTATAGAGGAAAATGTTAAAAATCTTCTAGTCACATTATCTGAGGGAGTTTTATGAAAAGAGTTGAGGAACTTAAGAGAAGAGGAGAGCTCGTTGTTGAAGCATCATTAGAAGCAATAAGAGAAGCTGCTAGACTAACATTAGGTGTAACAACAAAAGAAGTAAGAGAAGATAATAAAATAATATTCACTTATGAAAGCCCAGTCTGTCCGCCGAGAATAATTGTGAAGGAAATCGAAGCAGGAAAATATCATGTAACTTCATCAAGCCTATGTTCAATACCAGAATGTCCATACTGGGAAAGATGCGCTAAAATAGATTCTGAAAGACTTAGAATCTTTGAAATAATATTAAATAAGATTATGGGTAAGAAAACTACAATAATGGCAATGTATGAATGGCTTCCAGAGAGAGTAAAGGAGGAGGAACTTGAAAAACTTATTGATAGACTAATTAGAAGACCGAAACCTGAAGAATTATAGTGAGGGATAAAAATGCCCTGCACAGTAATCGTTGGAGGGTTCTTTGGAGATGAAGGAAAGGGAAAAATAGCATCATATCTAGCATTAAAAGATAAAGTTAACATTGCCGTTAGGACAGGATCAGTTAATGCTGGACATACAGTAGTAGTAAATGGGGAAGTATATAAATTAAGAATTATACCAAGTGCATTCGTATATGAGAAATGTAGATTACTAATCGGAGCAGGAGCAAATGTTAATGTATCAATATTTTTGAAGGAAGTGGAAAAAACAAGGTGTAAAGATAGAGTAGGCATTGATTATCAGACTTCAATAATAGAGGGAAAACACATTAGGGAAGATAGAGAAGACACTTATTTAGCAAAGAAAATAGGAACTACTGGACAGGGAGTAGGACCAGCAATAGCAGATAGAGTTAGAAGAAAAGCTAAACTAGCTAGAGATATTGAAGAATTAAAGGATTATTTAACTGATGTTGCTTTAGAAGTGAATTCAGCCCTAAGAGAAGGGAGAAAAGTAATTCTAGAAGGAACTCAAGGAACATTCTTATCATTATATCATGGAACATATCCATATGTAACAGGTAGAGATACAATAGCATCAGCAGTCTGTAGTGAAGTTGGAATTGGACCAAAAATGATAGACCACGTCCTAATAGTTTTTAAAGCATATGTAACAAGAGTTGGAGGAGGACCCTTACCCGGAGAATTATCTCCAGAAGAGGCTGAAAGAAGAGGATGGATTGAAATTGCAACTGTAACTGGAAGACGTAGAAGAGCGGCTCCATTTAATTTCGAATTAGCCAAAAGAGCAATAATGCTTAATGGAGCAACACAGATAGCATTAACTAAATTAGATATACTCTTCCCTGAAATAGCTGGAGCAAAAGAATTTAATGAACTTCCAAATGAAGCAAAGAAATTTATAAATAAAATTGAAGAAAAATTGAAAGTTCCAGTAACATTAATTGGAACTGGAAAGGAAATATTTGATATAATAGATTTGAGAGAGGAGAAATTGAAGAATAATGATTAAGAGGGAATATCCAAATCAACCAATAGTAGGTGTAGGGGCAGTAATTATAGATGATAATGGAAAAGTACTTTTAGTCAAAAGAGCTCAACCTCCAGGAAAAGATTTATGGGCAATTCCAGGTGGAATTGTTAAACTTGGAGAAACATTAAGAAATGCTGTAAAGAGAGAAATAAAGGAGGAAACTGGATTAGAAATTAAAGTTGGAGATATACTCAAGATATTTGAAGTAATAGATAAGGATGAGAACAATAAAATTAGATATCACTACATTATAATCGACTTCGAAGCCAGAGTTATCGGCGGAAAATTACATCCATCTTCAGATGCACTAAATGCAAAATGGTTTAGTTCAGTTGAGCTTAAAAAAATAAAAATGACGAGAACAACTAGAAAATTATTAAATAAATTAATGGAAGAGGGGAAAATAAAGTGATTTCTTCTCACCTAAGTCTAAATAGTGTATTGAATAGGAACTTGAATGTTCCATGTGTTTGTGCTCTAAATTGCGGTCTAAACGCGATTAAAATTATTCTTCCTTTTTCATATTTAGCTGAAATCATTGCAGGTTTCCTACTTAAATGCTCTTCACCAATTAACCAGCCACTTTGGAAGATATCCCTATCAGGATAATGAACTACGACTTCATACAATTCATTATTATAGCTCGGAAGAATTTGAAGTACTGGACTATCATGGAACATTACATAAGCATTTCTAGGCATTCCATAACCTAATGGATGATTAGTATTTACGATTACTTTAAGCATTGAACCTGGACAGAAGAACTTTTGTGGTTCAAGCTCTAAAGATAAATCCTTAATTGGAAGTTTAAATGCATTAATTGCAAATTCACATGACCTATTAAAAGTAACTAGAATACCACCATTTTTAACGAATTCCTTTAACTTCTCAACACCCTCCTTCTTTAAGCCACTTCTATATTCTGGGGGGATAGGTGGCAATACTATTGGTCTCTTTAATCTTTTAGTTAATTCTTCTTCAATTTTCTCTCCAGTAATTAAACATGGAAAATCATTTGGAATTATTAGTAAGTCAATTTTTTCATTCAATTTACCATTTAAAATCTCTTTATCCATTATTATTTCATATGGAAAGCCATATTGTTCAAGAAGCCATCTAGTCCAGCCTTCGTCCATGTTTCCTCCATAATATCTTTGATAAATACCTATTCTCAATCTCTCTAATTTAGCCATTTTAACCTTTAATTCTGATTTCAAAGCTTTAAACGGTACATGAAACTTAGTGCTAGCCTCCCTAATCTTACCTATAGCATTCTTCATTTGAGGAATATAGAATGTTCCTGGAGGATAAGTCTCATTTTCAATTGATATTTCCTCAGTAATTCTCATAACCTCAAGTCCAGAATCCAATAGGTAGTTAACTGCCCTATAACTGTCATTAAATCTACAATCAAGTATGTAGCCATACTTCGATTCATTAATCTCATACTTAGGGTAATCAATTTCTTTCACTAATTCAAATTCACCTTCAATTTTCTCTTCAACTGACTCCACTTTAACACCCATGTAATCTGGGATGGTATATGCAGCTACATCATAGGGTTTGAGTGGTGTACCATCCCTAGCCCTAGTCCATTCATTATCCGGATAAATTGTTTTTTCTAAAACATACTTGACGAAAGCTCTTGCTGGTTGAGCTAGGAATATTACATATGTTCCAGCTGGATAGACTTTATTGCCGACTCTAAATTCTTTCTTAGCTCTATGAACCTCAATATCTAATCTTAAGAACATTTCAATTAACTTTAATGCTGTGAGTAAGTCATGCTGAATTGGAGAAATTATGAAAGCATATGGTGGTTCCTTCATTCCCCTTTCAATATTTCTCATAGCCTTAGCATACATATTTCTTAGCAATACTTCTCGTAATTTAGCTGCTAATTCAAGCGCAGCTAAATTTGAAATTTTCTGCTGCCTAATGATGTCTTTTAATCTCCACCATCCACCAGGCCATGGATTTGGAAAACTCATTTGCGGTCTATCTGCAGCACGTCCTCTATGCCCAGTTAATTGATGGGGATGAATGTATATTGGAGTTGCAATTTTAACAGTTGCGGATTCAGTTAACATTCCAATAATATTAAGGAAATTAGCGAGATTAAGGAAGGATGCCGTCCATTCAGCAGTGAATGGTGGGCCGCCTTCAACACCCTTAATGCCCTCCTCTTCAAGTCTAACAGCCATATAACCTCCAAACATTTGATGCTCACGCCAAACTAGTGGATCAATTTCTGGACTAATTGGATCATACCATGGGGGAATGTATAATCTAGCTCCATAACTGCCCATGTGATGATTATCAATATATACTTGAGGCTTCCATTCCTTATAAACAACCTTGGCAAACATTTGTGATTCCTTTTGAGTTAACATATATGCATCTCTATTGTTATCATGACCACAATATTTGTGATATAGCCATGGTGGAGGGGAGCCTTCATATTCGGTTCCAAGCCACTTATAATACCAATCCACAACAATTATTTGTCCATCAGGATTAAAGCATGGGAATAGAAGTAGAATTACATTATCAAGAATTTCTTTAATCTTTTCATCTTCACTAGTTATAAGTTCATAGGCTAATTCAATAGCCATTTGAGTGCCGCCAACCTCAGTTGCATGCAAACTATTAGTTATAGCTACTACAGCTTTGCCTTCCTTTATCATCCTTTCAATCTCATCTTTAGGCAAACCCTTTGGATTGGCTAGCTTATATGAGATTTCTCTATATTTTTCTAAGTTAGCTAAGTTTTTTGGTGAAGAAATATATGCTAAGATAAATGGATTTCCCTCAGTAGTTTTACCCAGCTCAACAACTTTGATTTTATCGGAATTCTCATCTAGCATTTTAAAGTATTCTACAATTTTATCCCATCTAGCTAACTTTCTATCCTCACCAATTTCAAATCCAAAAAATTCCCTAGGTGAGGGAATCTTCTTCATAATTGGTAGCACCTAAATAAAATTATTAATCTAATCATGTTTTTACAGTTTCGCAACCGCAAATTGTAATTAATGTGAATGAGAATTTCTAATTGGCTTAGTAATGTAATTATTAGAGGAGATTAAGTTGAAGGAACTCGAGGGTTATAAGGGAATTTCACTTAAAGTGTTGCTTGATGCTGGAGTCAAGATTGGAGATCGAATTAAGATAACATCTAGAGGCCATGTATTTGAAGGAATTTTAATGCCTAGGGCAGGTGTATGTGACGATAGGCACGTAGTTATTAAGCTTGATAATGGTTATAATATTGGAATAAGAGTTAATGAAAATACGAAGATAGAGGTTTTAGAAAGAAAAGAAGTTGAGTTGGCGTTTAAAAGAGAGGAAGCATTATTTGAGAAGAAGGTAATTGAACCTAGAGTATCAATAATAAGTACTGGAGGAACAATTGCTAGTAGAGTTGATTATAAAACTGGAGCAGTATATCCAGCATTAACAGCTGAAGACCTATATAGTGTCGTCCCAGAATTAAACAATATTGCAAATATAAAGGCTGAAGTACTTTTCAGCATTTTTAGTGAAAATATGACACCTAAGCATTGGATTGAAATTGCCAAGAAAGTGGCGAAATATATTGAGGAAGGATTTGATGGAGTGGTAATTGCGCATGGAACAGATACTATGGGGTATACAGCTGCAGCACTAAGCTTTGCATTACAAAAACTTCCAATACCAGTAGTTTTAGTTGGCTCACAGAGATCATCAGATAGACCATCATCAGATGCAGCAATAAACTTAATATGTGCAGTTAATACAGCTGGAAAAGCTCCATTCGCTGAAGTAGTAATTGTAATGCATGGAAGTTCAAGTGATACATTCTGCCTTGCGCATAGAGGAACAAAGGTTAGAAAATGTCATACAAGTAGACGTGATGCATTCCAATCAATAAATGCAAGTCCATTAGCAATGATTAAGCCATCTGGAGAAATAATAATGCTAACAAGGGATTATAGAAAGAGAAAAAATGATCATTATGTTGAACTTAAAGCTTCATTTGATCCTAAAGTAGCATTAGTTAAGATATTTCCAGGAATGACTTCAGATTTAATAGATGTCTTAGTGGATAAAGAGTATCATGGAATAGTTATAGAGGGCACTGGGCTTGGACATACACCATATAGCATATTTCCAGCAATAGAAAGAGCCATTCAAGAAGGAATAGCGGTAGTGATGACTTCCCAATGTCTATGGGGTAGGATAAACATGAATGTATATAGGACAGGAGTAGAACTCCTAAACATGGGAGTAATACCTGGCGAAGACATGCTGCCTGAAACAGCATTAGTAAAATTAATGTGGGTTTTAGCTCAAACAAGAGATCTAAAGGAAGTTCGAAAATTAATGCTAACCAATATTGCTGGAGAAATAAATCCAAGAAGTGTACATAGCCACTTCATAGCAAATCCATATGAAAATTTGAGGTGAAAAAATGAAATACGACTACGAAAAATTGGGATTAAAAGTTGGATTAGAAATCCATCAACAATTAGATACTAAACATAAGCTATTCTGTAACTGCCCAACAATACTTAGAGACGATAAACCAGATACAATAATTATTAGACGATTAAGACCAACACAAAGTGAATTAGGAGAAGTAGATCCAGCTGCACTCTTTGAATTTAAAAGAGGAAGAACATACATCTATGAATCATATAATGATAGCATATGTTTAGTAGAGCATGATGAAGAACCTCCACATGACTTAAATCCAGAAGCTCTAGAAATAGCTCTTCAAATAGCATTGATGCTAAACGCTAAGCCAGTAGATGAGGTTCATGTAATGAGAAAAATTGTAATTGATGGGTCAAATACAACTGGATTTCAACGTACAGCAATAATAGCATTAGGAGGCTATGTCGAAGATGAAGAAGGAAGGGTACATATTAAAACAATATGCCTAGAGGAAGAGGCTGCGAGGAAGATAAAGGAGGAGGGAGTAAACGTACATTACAGGTTAGATAGACTAGGAATACCTTTAATTGAAATAGCTACAGCACCAGAAATAAGGAATCCAGAACAAGCAAGGCGAGTTGCATTGAAAATTGGTAGATTAATGAGAATTACTGGAAGAGTAAAGAGAGGATTGGGAACTATTAGGCAAGATTTAAATATATCAATTAAGGGTGGAGCTAGAATTGAAATAAAAGGTGTACAAGACTTAAACTTAATACCAAAAATAGTTGAATATGAAGTTCAAAGACAATTAAAATTATTAGAGATAAGAGATGAATTAAGAAAGAGAGGTTTAAATGAAGAGGATATTAAAGATGAATTTTACGATGTAACCCATGTATTTAAAGATACAAAGTCAAAATTACTAAGAAGAGGATTAAAACGTGGACATGTAATAATGGCAATTAAACTTCCAAAATTTAGTGGTCTATTAGGGAAAGAAATTCAGCCAAATAGGAGGCTTGCAACTGAAATGTCTGAAAGAGCAAAGTTTTGGGGTGGTGTAGGTGGAATTATTCATACTGATGAATTACCAGCATATGGAATTACGATTGAAGAAGTGAGAAAATTAAGAGAAGCAGTGAAAGCTGAAAGTCAGGATGCAGTAGTGATAGTTATTGGTCCGAAGGAAAATTGTATTGAAGCATTAAAAGTAGTTGCTGAAAGAGCTAGAGAAGCAATTAAGGGGGTACCTGAGGAAACTAGAGCAGCAAATCCTGATGGAACAACAAGATACAGCAGACCAATGCCAGGCGCAGCTAGAATGTATCCTGAAACAGATGTTAGACCAATACCAATTAGCGAGGAATATATTGAGGAATTAAAGAAAAAATTACCCGAACCAATCGAAGTGAAAATTGAGAAATTCATAAAGAACTATGGCTTAAGTAGAAAGCTAGCTGAAGAAATAATTGACTCCCCAAAACTTGAGCTATTTGAAAGGATAGTTAATGAAGTCAACGTCCAGCCCAAATTAATTGCATCAACACTAGAGTATACCCTGAGAAGTCTAATGCATGAAGGAGTAAATGTAAGTGAAATAAAGGATGAACACTTCATAGAATTATTTAAGTTAATTGAGAAAGGAAGACTTGCAAAGGAGGCAATACCAGAGGTGCTTAAATGGATAGCAAATAATCCAAATAAAACAATTGCAAATGCAATCAAAGCACTTGGAATAGAATTAATGTCAATTGAGGAAATTGAAGCCTTAGTTGAAGAAAAGATAAAGAAAAATCTTGAAGTAGTAAGGAGTAGAGGATTAAAAGCTATGGGAATAATAATGGGAGAAGTCATGAAAATTGTAAGAGGAAAAGCTGATGGAAAGATTGTTAGTGAAATAGTTAGAAGAAAGATTCAAGAAATCATTAAGTCTAATCAGAAACTTCCTTAAGTTTATCAGGCAGATACTTGTCAACTATGTATGATAAACCATATCGACTAAAACTCTGCTGTTCAGCTTTCTTTTTAATCTTCAGAAATTCATTAATTTCCCTAGCCCAAAATGGATCTTGATATCTAGGATCCCTTTGCAACTGTAAAAGCCTATTAATATCCCCCTCAGTCATTGGTTCAGTAGGTAATTTATATCTCGTTATATCGGTAGCCCATACTCCAAGCCATTTAGCATCAGGGGTTGTAAGTTCAGTTAAGTGAGCTGCATTTGCTGAACCTGAGATAATAACCATTGCAATATGCATTCCCCAAACATCAGCATCAGTCAATATATACACTGGGAGCCCTAATTCCTGATTTAATCTCCTGAGGAAACGTCTAGTAGCTCTTGGTGCTTGACCAGCAGTATGAACTAATATTGCATTAAATCGTTTATGAACCTTCTCTGCAATAAACCTAGTAAATAGGCCTCCAGTTTCAATTGCTATAACCTTATCAGCATTACACTCAACAAATTCAGCTGATAATAGCGATGGCCCAATCATCATACCGTCAGGATGTGAAGCTAGGTTAATTCTCTTACCATAATAATCTGGATCTGGAGTAGTATACTCTATAGTTAAATCGCCGAAAACTGCGCTTCTCTCCTCTGGAAATATCATAAAATCTTCTCTTGGAACACCTAATATAGTTTCTAAATCGGATACTATTTCATTTGATTCCTGTTGATTATTAAATTTAATTCCAAATGCTTCAGAATTATAGTATAAGTCTCTAAGAGTTGTAGGTTGATTTGCAAGCATGGATTTATATGCAAAGAAAGCTGCCCAAACGAGTTGCGTTAATGATCTTATTTGGCGTATATTTGCAGCACTCCTAGTTATTAATTGATTACCCAAGATATACTGTCTAAGTTTTGGATCATAAACTATATTTGAGGTAGTTCTACTCCTAATTTTAACTCTAGGAAATTCCCCTCTCATCAACTGATCATAAATTGATAAACCAAATTCACGTAACTTGGCTAAGATATATTCCCTATGCTCCCTAGCCCTACTCATAATATGATAACCTCCTTAAAAGCCTATAAACATCAGGTGGCCTGCTCTTTCCAGCTAATTCAGTTGCAAATTCAGCTATCTTCGGTAAATACTTCTCTAAAATACTAATCTTCCTTCTAATTGCAGCTTTCCTCTCTTTCCTAGTAAGATAAGC
>CAZCCB010000002.1:38251-45756 GCA_964497155.1 uncultured Nitrososphaerota archaeon
GATAAGCTCTCAATTTTCTGGCGCAAGTCTTTAAAGCCCATTCAATTTCATAAGCTATTTCAGGTTTATCTGCAATAAACTCCTTTCCAACAGTCTTATATGGAACCTTAGTTGAAACGATATGAACAATGAAAGCTATTGGCATACTTAAGTCAATTTTATACCTAGACCATTTAATTGACTTTATAACCTTCATAGCCACATCGCTATGCGCATCATAAAGTAATGGAATCTTATTGGCATACCTATAGAGATTAATCTCACCGGGTTTTGGTAATGGAACTTCTCCACCATAAGCTATTGCCGCTTCAACTATAAATGGATGACCAGCATAAGCTGAAGGCTTACGCTGAACTGCAACAACAAATTCCGGTTTTAATTCTTTAATAATACCCTGTTCAAGCAGTTTAGGTCCAACAGGCGATAAGCATGAAGCATCTGGTGGAAGGAAATCATTAAATTTCTTCATTGCATTAACGATTTTGACTAATTCATCAGGCTTTAAACTTCTAGGATCCCTATTTGGATTCATTCTAACACGCTTTAGAAATTTAAGTGCAGTTCGACGTCCAACTCTATGGAAACTTGAGGAGATAAACTCAATAAGTGATTTAGTTCTAGTTCTCCTAATTAATCTTTTAAGTAATTCAACATCGACTCCATGAGGATGGGGGCGAACCTCTTGAGGAGGCTTTGGCATTTCATTGGTTATTCTTTCAAACTTATATATTATGCCATCAGGATCGATAAATGTGATATTTGCATATGGAAGAATTATTGCAGTTTGCCTGAAGTATTCTAAAATTCTGGGTTTAGCTCTAGGATAGTCACCCTCAAAATTAAATTCAATGACCGTTCCATGCCAATAAGTTGGATTTGGAAGAGCTTTAATTCCACCCCTCCTCAAAATAGGCTTATTATGTTGAATATCAATCATTAATTCGCAGAAGTACTTATTTGGACCACCAGTACTAGTTAATATTTTAACTGGACTATGAGTAGTAATTTGACCATATAGAATGGCCATTTTACCTCCGAGACCAAATGTACCTCTAGTTTGTCTAAGTACATATTTAGAGCCGAAAAGAACTCTTCCAAATGCAGATGCTATATATTCTTTAGGTACACCGCAACCATTATCCTCAACTCTAATATTATAGACATTACCTCTCTCCTTTAAGCTAAGCCTAACGTAAATATCTGGAAGTATTCCATGAGTTTCACAGGCATCTAATGCATTCTCAACTAGTTCTCTCACTATAGTGTAAGTTGCCCTAACTGGATTATCAAATCCAGCTATATCCCTATTTCTATAAAAAAATCCGCTGGGCTAATTGCTTCATATACTTCCTGCGTCAAATTCTACACCGCATAGATATAAGTTGCTCTAATCTATTTAGCCTCACGCCTCAAAATTGAAACTTCTCCATAATTTAAATTCTCTACGTTTAAGCCTTCTTCTCTCTCTTTGGAGATAATTATATACTGTTCTATGCTGAGCACCATTAGCAAGCATTTGTATAGCTCTTCTAGCAATCATTACATGTTCATAGCCGCCAATGATTGCAACAAAATGTTTATAAACGGAAATATAAGTATCAGTAAATTCTTCAATAATTCTTCTGGTTTTACCCTTTTCACCGATAATTCTACCTTTAATTCTAATTAAATCATTTTTAGAACTACCAATATATTGAGTTAAATCAATAATATCGAGAATTTGCTCTTCACTTAAAAGTCTAAATGCCCTTTCAGGACTAAATCCATGAGCTATTGCCAAAATAACATTCTTAGCCTTAAATAAATTTTCATAAGTTGTCTTAGATGGATCTAGTTCTAAAGCAACGGATGATGAAGCTGTATCAACATTAATTATAACACCTGTTCTTCTCTCAATTTCTCTCTTAACTTCACCTTTATTCCCAATAATTACACCAATTCTATCTGGAGGAACATTAACATAATCTCTAATTATTGGGGGTCTTTCTTTACCCAATCTAAAACCTCCTCTAAACTTGGAACTTCTAAACCAATTTTAGAAAAAAACCTTAATATGTTACTTAAATCCCTAACTAGAAAATAGTCAGCCATTGGATGACTTAAAAGAACTGCCTGACCAATATCTATGAAAACAGGTTTCTCCTCCCAAACCATTATATTATATTCACTCAAATCTGCATGAACTAATTTAGCCTTATTATAAAGTTTCTTTACATAACCTAAAACAACATTAAAAAACCCCTTAATATTTTGAGGCAAATAATCTTTAAGTAATGGTGCTGGAACACCGTTTTCACCTATAAATTCCATTACCAATATATTCTTATTAACAGCTATCGGCTTGGGAACTCTAACTCCAGCATCATAAGCCCTTTGCAAATTTCTAAATTCCTTTCTAGCCCAAGCATATATTAATGACCTCGTATCCCTTTTAACTCCTTCAAATCTAGGGTCACCTTCAATGTACATAGACATACTTCTTCTAAATTCAGCTGATGAAGTTAGATATATTTTAATTGCAACATCATTATTTTCTGCATCTTTAGCCCAATACACTCTAGCTTCCTTACCAGCATTAACTACACCAAACATTTCACTTATGAAACCCTTATTTATTAGTTCATAAAGAGCCATTAAAGTTGCTCGATCAAAAACTTCTTCAACCGTTTCATATAAATCCTTATCTTTAATTCTCTTAACTCTTCTCTTATCAATTTTTTCGATTTCAATTCTCTCAAACTTATCTAGTCTTCTTTTTGACATTACTAACTCTCCAAAATTAGTATTCCACCTCTAAGTCTTCAGGAATAAGTCCCATAGCCCTCAATCTTTCAACTTCATCCCTAGTATATCTCCAAACTATATCTCCTCTAGTTTCAAATTGAAAATCCCATGGAACAACTAATACTATGTCACCTTCCCTCATCCACAATCTCTTTCTATATCTTCCAGGTATGCGGCATGTTCTGATATAACCATCAGCACACTTTACTTTAGCTCTATCAAACCCTAGGAATTGAATAATAATTCCAATTACTTCACCTTCACTTGGGACTCTTAATTCGACGGTCTCCTCCTCTCTTCTCTTCCTTCTTTTTCTTCTACCCAAAATATCACCATCCGCAATGTAGCAAGGAAAAATATGTAATAGTAGTATTTAAATTAATTACAAGACTACTCAATACTAACTATATAAATGTTATCATTAAATTTCATATATTTAACTTCACTACCAGGCTTTAAGTTTAAGTTTTCAGGTTTTATAAGCTCATATATTTTATAAGTGGATGAATCCATTAATTGAACATTGTTTTTAAAAATTGATATTATAATTGCAGTGGGTAACTCATTTAATGAAGCAATTTTTTCAACTTTATTTGACCATACATCTTTATAGTTAATTGAAAATTTACTCCATGAAGATAAATCGATTCCAATAAATTTTCCACTTTTAAATCCTTCAAATCTAATTAAGTGATCATTAAACTTTACTATATCATTGAAGGTGAATGGGGGAAAACGGACTGAAATTGTTAATCTAGAAATTCTCTTACCAGTTGATCTATTAATTCCTATGAGCTTAAATGTCTCCTTAATTTGTGCACCGACTTCATTTTTAATTTTAGAAGCAATTAATCTTGCAATTCTAGTACTTGCAAATTTAAAGTTTATACCTTCACTCAACTCCTCAACCTCGACGACATATGCACTTCTATCATGTTCAATCTCTCTATAAACTGTGTTTTCAATAATTCTATTTACAAGAGTTATTTCGTTTCTAGTTAACTTTCTACCTTCGGCTCTAATTTGTATAGTAGCTACATAATGTTTAGATGCAATTTTAATGCATGTTGGACATGTAGTTTTCCTCACTTTAACGATAATCGATGCTTTCTCTTCATAATTAGGAATTAATGGATGAACTGTTCCAAAAGCAATTATTTTAAGTTTAATTCTTCCCTTACCCAAGAAGCCTTCAGGAAGAACTCGAATTACTCCATTACCGGTCAACTTTACATATTTCTTTACAGCTTCAATTGCAGCTTCAAATTCAGGTTTATCGAACCGTTTAGATTGAATCCATTTCCCACCAAGCCTATATGAACCACATGATGAGCAAACATGAACTTCAATATTCTTAGGAATAATTATTAGCTTATGCTTCTCTCTATAGCAATTCCAACATAAATTATCTATTAATGGCTCATCCTTAGACTCTAACTTGCCGCATATAGCGCAGAATCTCATTAGAAATCACCTTTATTACCAATAGAACATTTTAATGAACTGCGCATGAGGCTGGCCGCCAATCCAAATTACTGCATCTTTATGAATAATACCCTCTTCAATGGCTGATTTTACAATTTCCTTCCCAACAATATTTCCTATACTAGCTTCCTTAAGTGCAGCTAATGCCTCCTCTAAAGACACTAATTTTCCACCATAAAAACTTTCCTTCACTTCAATTTTTAATCTACCCTCTCTAAATGTCTTTCCCAAAATATCTGCATCACAAACAGCAACCAGTAAATCTTTACCACGAATCCAAGAATTCATATAAAATTTCTTTTCACTCTTCTTATTCTTCAAAATTACACCACATCAATAATAATTATTAATATTCGGCTATTAAACGTAATTATAGTAGTTACAATTTATCTAGCAGTAATGCTAGTTCTAGCTCCGCAAGCAGTACAAATAAGGATGTAGACACGCCTCTCCTTAGTAATATACGTATCTGGTGCACCGCATATTGGACATATTACGAATAATTTTGCATATCTGGCAATAATATTATTTATTGTTGATCTTGAAAATCTGCCTTGTAAGATTAATCTTGAATCCTCGATATCACCTGCAGTTCCAATTTCTCTTAAAATAAATCTGGCCACATGCTTTGGTTCTCTATTAAAAACTTCACATATGTCCTTGAAATTATGTATTATAGTCTTGTTACCTACAATAGTTGTCACTGCAGTTGGAATTTCAAATCTTTCAGCTCTTGAAATTACTTTAGGAATTGATGCTAATGCTCTATCAAGTAACTCTTCATATGACCAGTCACTCACACTCTTCAACGATGAACCTCCATCGCCATAATATCCAAACTTAGACATAAATATTTTCATTCAACTTAACTCATTAATGGTGAGAGAGTGAGCTTCATATTAATGGCGAAATCAATAGTTACAATGAGTAGGTTAGGGAATATTAGGAATGGGGCAGTTGTAATTGAGAATGATAAAATAATTGATGTTGGGAAAGCAGATGAAATTAAGCGTAAATATCCGAGATACGAATTAATTAAAGCGCTGGATTGCATAATAGTTCCAGGATTAATTAATACCCATACTCACATCGCCATGAGCTTGTTGAGAGGATATGCGGATGATTTGCCACTACATGAATGGCTTGAAAAATGGATTTGGCCATTAGAAAGTAAAATGACTAGTAGAGACATCTATATAGGTGCATTATTGGCTTCAATTGAAGCAGTTAAGATGGGAACTACGACTATAAATTCAATGTACCATTACTTTCCAGATTATAATGAAGCAAAAGCAATAAGTGAGGTTGGATTGAGAGGAGTTATTTCCCATGTATGCTTTAGTTGGCGAAAAGAGCATGATTTTAAGCAATTAGATGACTTAATTAAGAATTGGCACGGAAAAAATGATTGGAGAATTAGGGCAGCAATATCTCCTCATGCACCCTATACCGTAGATCCAAAATATATGGTTGAACTAAGGAATTATGCTGATGAAGTAAATAAGGAAGCTGTACATGATTATGAAAAAGCCATATGGCATATACACGTAGCAGAGACAAGGGAAGAAGCAAAAATTATAGAGAAAAACTTTAACGTAAAAGTTGATGAAGGAGTAGTAAAATATCTTTATGATTTAGGAGTATTAAAAGAAGATACAGTTGCAGCGCATTGCGTTTGGCTTACTGATAAGGATATTGATGCATTAAAAAGGACAAATGTAAAGGTGGCTCATAATCCAATTAGTAATTTAAAATTAGCCTCGGGAATAAGTCCAATAAACAAATTGATTAATGAAAAAATCGTAGTTTCACTTGGAACAGATAGTGCATGTTCAAACAATTTATTGGACATGTTCGAAACTATGAAAATAGCAGCATTATTACAGAAGGGAGTAACTCTCGATCCAACAGTAATTCCAGCCAAAAAAGCATTAGAAATGGCTACAATTGAAGGTGCAAAAGCACTCAATTGGAGCAGTCAAATAGGCTCAATTGAACCTGGAAAGAAGGCTGATTTAATCATAATAGAATTAAACAAACCGCATTTAAAACCGTTTTACAATGAATTTAGCCATATAGTCTATGCAGTCAGAAGTTTAGATGTAAGAGACGTAATAATTGATGGAAAAATTATAGTTGAGAATCATCAATTAAAGACAGTAGATGAAGAATGGATTTTAAAGGAAGCTGAAAAAGTTAAAGATAAGCTAATTGAAAAATTAAGTAGTGATTAAAATGGAATTCAAAGTTAAAGATTTAAGCTTAGCAGAAATAGGTATGAAACAAATTGAATGGGCAGAAAGTAGAATGCCAGTTCTAATGAAGATTAGAGAGAAATTCAGAAAGGAAAAACCCCTAGAGGGATTAAGAATAAGTGCATGCCTACACGTCACTAAGGAAACAGCAGTATTAATGAAAACATTAGCTATTGGAGGAGCCGAAGTAGCATTATCAGCATCAAATCCACTATCAACCCAAGATGACGTAGCTGCAGCCCTAGTAGAGGAAGGAATTAGAGTCTATGCATGGAGAGGACAAACAGAAAAGGAATACTTTGAATGTATAGATCTAGCATTAAAAATTAAGCCAGACATAACTATGGATGATGGAGGAGACCTAACAGTTAGAGCACATAAAACTGGATACGCAGAAACCATTGCTGGAGGAACAGAGGAAACTACAACTGGAGTTATAAGATTAAAGGCCATGGAAAGAGAAGGAGTACTAAAGTATCCAGTTATAGCTGTTAATGATGCTGATACAAAATACTTATTCGACAATAGATATGGGACAGGGCAAAGTACAATCGATGGAATTATGAGAGCCACTAATGTATTATTAGCAGGGAAAAATGTTGTAGTGGCAGGATATGGCTGGTGTGGAAGAGGAATAGCATTAAGAGCTAGAGGAATGGGAGCCCACGTAATAGTAACAGAAGTGAATCCGCTTAGAGCACTTGAAGCAGTAATGGATGGATTTCAGGTAATGTCAATGAGTAAGGCTGCAGAAATAGGTGACATATTCATAACTGCAACTGGAAATATTAACATTATTAGAAAGGAGCATATGATAAAAATGAAGAATGGAGCAATACTAGCAAATAGTGGACATTTCAATGTTGAAATAAACCTAAAAGACTTGGAAAGTCTTGCAATTTCAAAGAGAAAGATTAGACCAAACGTTGAAGAATATACGCTATCGAATGGAAAAAAATTATACTTACTAGCTGAGGGAAG
>CAZCCB010000002.1:45766-78883 GCA_964497155.1 uncultured Nitrososphaerota archaeon
GCAGAGGGACATCCAAGCGAAGTTATGGACATGTCATTCTCAAACCAAGCATTATCAGTAAAATATTTAGCAAAAAACAAGGGGAAATTGAAACCATTAGTCTATAAAGTTCCAAAGGAAATAGATATGCAAGTAGCTAAGCTAAAACTCGAAACTATGGGGATAGAAATTGATCAATTAACTGAGGAGCAAGAAGAATATCTTAAAAAATGGGAGCTTTAATTAAGGAAAAATTCAATAGACAAAATGAAGCATAATCACATAGAAGGGGGTGCTAATAATAGTAGGGGATACTAGGAAAATAAGAAAACTAACAGACTTACCAGGTGTAGGGCCAGCGACAGCTGAAAAATTAATATCATCTGGATATAGATCGCTTGAAGCAATTGCAGTTGCAACTCCAGCAGAAATTTCAGCAGCCACAGGCATATCTGAAAGAATAGCCCAAAAAATAATTATTGCAGCTAGAGAAGCATTAGACATTGGATTTAAAACTGCAGATGTAATTTATGAACAAAGACTGAAAGTTCATAGAATAACAACTGGAAGTAGAAATCTAGATAAATTATTGGGAGGAGGAATTGAAACACAAACAATAACAGAAGTATTTGGAGAATTTGGTAGTGGAAAAACTCAGCTTGCACATCAATTATCAGTAAATGTTCAATTACCAATAGAGGCAGGCGGATTAAATGGAAAAGCATTATACATAGATTGTGAAGGAACATTTAGACCTGAGAGAATAGTTGCAATGGCAACTGCACTTGGATTAGATCCAAAGGAAACATTAAAGAACATTATATTTGCGAGAGCATATAATTCAGATCATCAAATGCTAATTGCAGAACAAGCAAAAGACATTATTGAAGAGCAAAATGTAAAGCTAGTAGTTGTCGACAGCGTAACAGGACATTTCAGAGCTGAGTATCCTGGAAGAGAAAGCCTAGCTGAAAGACAACAGAAACTAAATAGACATTTACATACGTTAATGAGATTAGCAGACGTATATAATATAGCAGTATTCATAACAAATCAAGTAATGGCAAGACCCGACACATTCTTTGGAGACCCAACACAAGCAGTTGGTGGGCATGTACTCTTTCACGTACCAGGAGCAAGAATCTACTTAAGAAAAGCGAAAGGGAATAGAAGAATAGCAAGATTAGTTGACAGTCCATATCTACCAGAAAGTGAAGCAGTATTCGTTATAACTGAAGAGGGAATTCGCGATCCAGAGGGCTAACTAAATATTCGAGAATAATTTAAGAAGGAATTTTAAATTAAAGTAGGGGTAAGACTCTGCTTAAAAAGACCCATCTACATGACTACTTTGTTAGTAAAGGAGCGAAGATGACTGAATTTGCAGGTTGGCATATGCCATTATGGTTTGATAGCATAATTAAAGAGCATTTAGCAGTAAGAAATAATGTAGGAATATTTGATGTAACCCATATGGGTAGAATGCTAATTACCGGGAAGGATGCTCAAAGCTTTCTCCAATATATTACGGTAAATAATGTAGAAAAATTAAAGGTAAGGAGATTACATTACTCGCTTATATGCAATTCAAATGGAGGAATAAAAGATGACATAATGCTATTACGAATTGAAGAAGAAAAATACCTACTAATATGTAATGCAGCTAATAGAGAGAAAATCTATAATTGGCTAATTGAAAATTCAAAGAAATTTAATGTTAATATTGAAAATGTTTCTGATGAAGTTCCAATGTTCGCACTCCAAGGACCATTGGCTGAGAAAACACTTCAAAAAATAGTTGATGTAAATTTAAGTAAACTTAAGCATTGGAGGATAACTGAAACAAAAATTTCAGATTTAAATGTATTAATATCAAGATCAGGATATACTGGTGAAGATGGTTTCGAAATAACATTATGGAAAGTACCTTTAAAGGAATCTGAAAAGGCAATTGAGATTTATAAGATGATATTGGAAGCTGGCTCCGAATTTAATATTGCTGAATGTGGACTTGGAGCTAGAGATACATTAAGACTTGAAGCTGGACTCGTTTTATATGGAAATGATATAGATGAGGAAACAACACCATTGGAAGCGAAATTAGATTGGGTTGTTAAATTTGAAAAAGGAGATTTCATAGGTAAGGAAGCCTTAATGAAACAAGTTGAAGAGGGGATTAAGAGAATTAGAATTGGATTAAAAATGATAGACAAAGGCATACCGAGACCACATTATGAATTGTATATTGGAGAAGAGAAAATTGGCTATATAACAAGCGGAACATATTCACCAATACTCAAAATTGGCATAGCAATGGGATACGTAAAAACCGAATATGCAGAGGAAAATCGGGAAATCGAAGTTGTTATTAGGGGGAGACGAGCTAAAGCCAAAATGGTCAGTTGGCCATTTTATGACACAAAGGTTTATGGGAGGAGGAGAATTAAAAGTGAAAGTAGATGACTATGAAATTAAGGATGAACTTTATTATACTAAAGAGCATGAATGGGCTAAAATTGAAGGAGAAAATGTTAAAATAGGGATAACTGACTATGCTCAAAAACAGCTTAGAGATGTAGTCTACGTAGAACTACCTGAAGTTGGAAGAAAGGTTAAGTATATGGAGGCAATAGGAACAGTTGAATCAGTTAAGGCAGTTTCAGAAATATATAGTCCAGTAAGCGGAGAAATAGTTGAAGTAAATAGTGAACTTGAAAATAGCCCTGAACTTATAAATCAAGATCCATATGGGAATGGTTGGATAGCAATAATTAAGCCAGAGAATCTAGAGGAAGATTTAAAGAAATTACTAAAAGCTAATGAATATGCAGAGTTAATTAAAAAAGAACTTGAAGAACACTAAGCAACTCTTACCACTTTTTCTTCTCTATAGTCAGTTATAACTCTCACATACCCTCTTAACATTTCATCTAATTCAGGATCTCCAGTATCAACTCTCAAACATGGAATTGTAGATAATTTATAGTGGGTAGCTATAACGATTACATTATTTAATCCAACCCTCCTAATGACATTAGGACTAATTTGCTGATTACCTCTACCAAAAATAAATCCTTGACTACCAATTGGGGTTACAACAATTTTACTTCGCTTATTTCTAATAGCCTTCAATATCTGCGTTTCATTTACATCTAAAGCTAGCAGTTTCCTACCTTCAATTAAATCTACACCCAAAAGAGTTTTGGGTATTCCAAGTACATCAGCTATAGCCTTAACCGTAGTTCCAGGACCCAAAATATACACTACGTCATCCTCAATCATTTCCACAAAATATCTGGCAATTGCTAATTGATTTTCCCTTTCATCTTCGGTTGCTGGACTAGGCGACTTTGCACTCTGAATATATGTTGGTTCATATGGAACCATTAGATAGCCGTAAAGCTTAGCTGAAAGCCTATTCTCCCTAAAAGCTTCCTCATCAACATCCATTACCTCAGATTCTCTAATAGGTAATATTCCAAGCAGAAAATCTCTAACAACTCTAGCTGCAATTAATGGATTAACTGCAAAAACTGCCGAATGCATCTTCACTCCAGTTGGAACACCAAGCACAGGAACCTTCAAGTCTATTGCTTCACAAATATCTCTAGCTGTACCATCGCCGCCGCAAAAAATGATTATATCAACACCAAGATTAACCATCTCTTTAGCAGCCCTCTTAGTATCCTCGGATGTGGTTTTTTCACCTATATTTCCAATAACTATCGGATTAAAACTGCATTCTAAAGCTTCAATTTCACCCATTAACTTAGGATAAGTAATTAGTTTAAATTGCAGGTTAAATTTCTTTAATTCTTTTAAGAAAAGTTTGGCTCTTTCTGGTGCTACTGGTTTAGCTCCAAGTTTAATCGCTAATTCTAGTATTTCCTCTCCATCAGTACCTTTAAGTCCAACTCTACCGCCCATCCCAGCAATTGGATTAACAATAAGGCCTATTCTTTTCATGATAAAATTATAGGGGTGTTATGCCCATTCTAAATTCTTCTCCATCTATTCTCCAAAGCTTCTCGTAGCTAGCTTTGTATGGTGGTGTTTGCGTTAATAGTAATTCTTTAACTCTGACTTCTCTTAAAATGTACCATTCCATAGTTTTGAGCATGTCTAGTAGCTTTTTATTTGAAACTGCAACATATGCATCTACATATGCTTCAATTGGTAAGTCTAATTCCTTACGCATCTCTTGTAATCTTCTAACAACTTCCCTAGCTAATCCCTCTGCAACCAATTCTTCAGTTAACTTGATGTTTAGGTATACTGAACCCAGATTAAAATCATTTTTCATATAGTTTTCTTTGACTTCCTCGGTTATTATTAAATCGTCACTAGTTAGTTCTATTTTTCTTCCATTAATTTCAACTTCAAATACGCCCTTACTCTCAAGAGATCTCTTAATCTCATGTGGGTCAAGTGATTCTAGGATTGTTATTAAATTCTTCAATTTATCCTTGAGCTTTGGACCTAATGTTGAATAGTTTGGTTGAATTCTAAGTTTAATGTATTTGGTTTCATCGCTTTTAGATATTAAGTTAATTTTCTTTACATTTGATTGTTCACTAATAATTGAATAGAACCTTTCTATGGCCATTTTAACTTTAGGCTCATCTGAAGCAACTACTAATTCACTTAATGGATATCTAAGTTTAATTTTAGCAGATTGCCTAGCACTCATTGAAGCTTCAACTATTGACTTGGCAATATCCATTAATTCAATAACTTCCTCATCAAGTAATTCTTCAACTGGTTTTGGCCAGTCACACATATGAATGCTTTCGGGGAGAGTTTTATCTGCTGGTCTAAACATTTCTTGATAAAGCTTCTCAGTTATAAATGGGATTATTGGTGCAGCTAATTTCAGAAATGTTAACAGCACATGATATAAGGTTGCATATGCAGCATATTTTGTTGGATCTTCACTTTCAATCCAAGTTCTACGTCTAATTAGCTTAATATACCATCTACTAACATCTTCAACTATGAATTCTCTAAGAGCGCGGGCTAATTCATGAACATGAAGTTTATCCATAGCTTCGGTAGCTTTCTTAACTAATGCTTGAGTTTTGCTTAAAATCCAGATGTCCTCTGGTTGTAGGTGCTTTTTCATGATTTCTAAATTATATTTTGAAGGTGAATATTTATCCAAGTTCATATATAGGCTTGCGAAATGATATACATTCCACATAATTTTTAATGCTCTATAGACTTCCTCTACCTCTTTCATTGAGAATCTGAGGTCTTCCCATGGAGTGCATTGAAGTTCATACCATCTAAGTGCATCCCTACTATACTTATTAAATACCTCCTCAGGATAAATGACATTACCTAATGATTTATGCATAGCTCTACCAGTGGCATCAAGTGACCATCCATGCATTAACACTCGCTTATACGGTGCCATATCAAATCCTATGTAACCACTAACCAGGAGTGTATAGAACCATCCTCTAGTTTGATCTGGACCTTCAAGAACTAAATCAGCTGGCCACCATTTCTCAAATTCATCTTTTCTAGATGGAAAGCCGAGTGAAGCCCATGAAGCTACGCTTGAATCCATCCAGACATCAAGTATATCTGGAACTCTATACATTTCACCTCCACATTCACATTTCAAAACTACTTCATCAATCCAAGGTCTATGCAAATCAAATTCCTCAGGCATCTTAATTGCTCTCTTCTTTAATTCACTAATTGAACCAATAACTATTCTTTTTCCACATTTCTTACATATCCATATGGGTAATGGCGCACCCCAATATCTTTGACGTGAAATAACCCAATTTCTAACATTTAGAAGCCAATTCCTAAACCTACTTTTACCAGCCCAATCTGGAACCCATATTACCTTATCATTCTCTTCAAGTAGTTTATCTCTAATTTCGGGAACCTTAATGAACCACTGTTTAGTTGCTCTAAGTATTAATGGAGTCTTACATCTCCAGCAATGTGGATATCTATGAACTATCCATCCTCTATGAAGCAATAAACCCTTTCTTTTTAAATCCTCAATTATTTCTTCATTAGCATCCCAAATTAACTTGCCAGCATATTTCCCAGCTTCACTTGTAAATTTACCAGTATTATCAACTGGAGAGATAACTGGCAAGTTGTATTCCAATCCAACCAAAAAGTCTTCCTCACCGTGACCAGGAGCTGAATGAACACATCCAGTACCTTCAGTTAAAGTGACGAATTCCTTGCTTAGAACCACTCTATGAACGCCTCGAATTTTCTTCTGAGCATCTACTTCCTCAAGTAATGGTGGAATATACTTTAAACCCTCCAATTGACTTCCAGGAAATCTTTCTATGATTTCATATTTTAATCCAGCTTCCTTAAATACTGGTTCACATCTAGCTTCAGCTAAAATGTATACTTCATCGCCAACCTTAGTTTTAACATAGGTATATTCTGGATGGACCATTACAGCTACATTAGCAGGTAAAGTCCATGGGGTAGTTGTCCAAATTAGGATGTATTCATTATTTTTACCTTCAATTGGGAACTTAACATATATTGATGGATCCTTAACTTCCCTATATTCCTCAGTAACTTCGTATCCCGATAATACTGTTTCACATCTTGGACACCAATGAAATACCATATATCCTTCAGCTAAGAGCCCCTTCTCCTCAGCCTTCTTTACAACCCACCATTCCGCCTCAATATAATCTTGAGTTATGGTCATGTATGGCTTTTCCCAATCCATCCAGACTCCTAGATCTTTAAATTGTTTTTCAAGAATCTTTAAGTGTTCTAGAGCATAACTTCTGCATTCCTCAACAAATCTCTTTATTCCTAAAGTTTCAATATCCTTCTTAGTTTTTAACCCAAGTTTCTTTTCAACCATTACTTCAATTGGTAATCCATGCATATCATATCCTGGTTGATCTCTTACATCATAACCTCTCATTCTGAAATACCTTAGAAATGCATCTTTCAGGATTTTATTCCAAGCTGTACCTACATGTATTGGATTAGTGACATATGGTGGTCCATCTAAAAAATAAAATTTAGGTCTGCCCTCCCTTAACTTCTTAGCTTTCTCATAAATTTTGTTTTTCTCCCACCATTCAAAAATTTCCTTTTCAACATCATTTCCAATATACTCTCTACCAACTACGCCAATTACACTCATATAATTAAAACCTCCCAAAAACATTTGATTTATCATTAAGAAGTTGAAAACAATTAACATTCATGAAAACAGTTGTCATTAATGAATTTGGCGCTGATACACACTCCGTCCTCCTTATCATAGGGGAAGAAGCGATAATATTTAAAGTTTTTGAAAACTAGTGATAGGCGAGGAGAAGTAAAATGCCATTGAAATTAAATAAATTAAAAGCATTACGCGTTATACTGTCGAAAATAGGTTATGAAAATGTAATAAAAATAATGAAAGCAATTACGGTAATACTAATATTTATTTTGGCATTAGGTGTTAGATTATTTCCATTTAAATGGGGCTCCTATCTAACAGCATATGACCCATACTTCCAATATAGGGCTACTGAATACATAGTTAAAAATGGATTTCAAGCATGGTTTACATGGAGAGATCAAATGAGCTGGTATCCATATGGACGAGATGTAGCTAAAACAGCTTATCTCGGAGTTCCATTTACTGGAGCAATATTCTACATCCTACTTCAAAGCTTAGGAATGAAGTGTAGCTTAATGGAAGCATGTTCATTCCTACCAGCACTTTTGGGGGCATTATCAGCTATTCTAGCCTATTTAATTGGAAGAGAAGTTGATGGTGAAGTTACAGGAATATTTGCTGGATTACTACTTGCAACTTCACCAGCATTTATAAGTAGAACTACAGCTGGATTCTATGATACTGAAAGCGTGGGATTTTTCGCAATGATGCTTTCATTATACTTCTGGATAAAAGCCATGAAAATGAATTCAATTATAATGGCAATACTGTCAGGATTAGCATTAGCATACATGAATGCATCGTGGGGAGGAGGACTATACTTACTAAATCTATATACAATTTACGTAGTATTCATGCTAATTATAGGTAAGTACTCGAGAAAATTATTAACAATATATTCAACAACTATTGGAACAGCACTGTTATTATTAAGTCAAGTTCCAATATTTGTAAGAAAATACTTAATTGGATATGCAACAATACCATCAATAGCATTAATAGCAATTGCATCTATAATTTCAATTATAAAAGATACGAAGAAAAGGGAAAGTATGATACTAGGGCTAATTTTCATAATATTAATGATAGCTTCAGGAATTACAATATTACAATTTAAAGGTTACTTGAGAACACTTACTGGAAGAATTTTAACAGTTATTGTTCCATCTATTAGAGAGAATATTCCACTTGTAGCATCAGTAGCTGAGCATAAAACTCCAACATGGGGATACATGTTCTTCCAATATAGTGCAACAGCAATATTAGCTCCACTGGGAATATACTTTGCATTAAAGAGAAGAAAAGACTACGACATACTATTATCTATAGCAGGAATCACCAGCATATATTTTGCATCATCAATGATGAGATTAATAATGCTGGCAGCGCCATTCATAAGCATATTAGCCGGAGTTGGAATCTCAAGATTATTAAAAACACATATTGAAACGATAATTAGAAAAAGAATTACAGCAAAAAGAGGAAGAAAAATAGCCGTAGGAACAAGCAGAGCAGGAAGTGTAGGAGTTCTAATCATGCTATTCCTAATATTAGCAGTAACATTAACCTCATGGAGAACAGTAGCATATTCACCCCAAACAATAATTACATGTGGAGGAGTGCCAGGAGGAACTAAATATAAGGATTGGATTGAAGCACTCCTATGGATGAGAGTAAACCTACCAGAAGATGCTGTAGTAGCATCATGGTGGGATTACGGTTACTGGATAACAACTTTAGGAAATAAAACATCAATATGCGATAATGCAACATTAAATGCAACACAAATAAAAAGCGTAGCACTAGCATTCATGTCAAATGAAACAACAGCATTAAAAATATTCAAGAAACTAGGAGTAACACATGTATTGGTATTCGAAACATTTGATCCGCAAACAGGATTCCTACTTCATGGAAGAGGATATGGAGATTTCGCAAAATCATATTGGATGATTAGAATAGCAGGATTAAACGTATCAGACTACATTAAGGTTTATAGAGAAAAGGGAATACAAACACCTGAAGGACCAAAAGCAGCAAATTCAACATTATATCGAATGCTATTTGCAACTAGAAGAGAAATATGGAAGTCATGGGGAATAGATATCCCAGCACCAGAACACTTTAAACTAGTATTTAAATCAACAAATGGATTTGTATTCATATATGAAGTAGTTTACGGGGAAGAAGCTGAAGGCTGAGCTTTAAGAGCGAGTTTTTTCATTAACCTCCTATATTTTGCATATTTATCATCAGGTGAAAACTTTGCTGGATGGGGAATTCTAACTGGTCCGCCACAATATGGGCATTTATTTTTCCTCAGAGTATACATACCACATTTAATGCATTTCCTCAAAAGCCAAGGCATAATGAATCAGCTCATATTCTAGTAAAACTACCTTCACCACCAAGCTCCTTAATAGCATTTAAAGCCGCCTTAACAGCTACACTTAAGGCAGCCTCGGCAATTTGATAATTTTTTGCTATAATATCAATTCTATATCTGGGAGCACCAATAGTATAGATTCTATATTTAACATTATGGTTTTTTAATGATTCAATTGCACTCATAAGAGCCTTTCTAATCCTCTCAACACCATCACTAGCTTTAGAGGTTAATTGAAGAATACCACTAATCTTAACCTCTGAAATTTCAATATAAGCCTTAGCTAATTCAGCTAAAATTTTAGCCCATTTCTCAGGAACACCAGCTTTTATAAGTGAAATTTCACCCTCCATTGCTGCTACCTCAAAACCAGCGAAAATTTCTCCAAAAACATCTTCCATAATCCATCCAGCTTCCTCATAAGCATCATCCAGCGTCTTTCCAAGCCTCTCGGCAGCTAACTCCAATAGCTTTTCAGCTCTTTGAGCCCTCTTCCATTCTAAAAGCTTTTCTTTACGTTCCTTATCGGTAACTCTCCTTAAAGATAAATCAACATGCCCCTTCCTCTCATCAACTCTAATAACCTTCAAAACAACCTTTCTACCTTCCCTTAAGAAATCTCTAATATTATGAACCCAACTGGAAGAAACCTCACCAATAGGAACGTAACCCTCAATACCACCATACTCATCTAAGAGAACATATGCACCTCTATCAAATACAGTATCAACAGTAGCCATGACCAATTCTCCAACCTCAGGTAGAGGTCTACGTCTTCTAACCATAGTTCCCACCTCATTACTCTAAGACCCTAATAATTCTAGCCTCAATAATTGCCTTACCACCAGTAGGCTTAACTAAGACTCTATTACAAACTAAGCATCTAACTTCAGTTGAAGCTCTATTAAAAACTATTTGCTCATTTCCACAATCAGGACAGCTTACAAGAACAAATCGGCTTTTAGGCTCTGGAATTAATATTTTCCTTTTCTTAATTTTAGTTATGGTCATTAATCTCACCTCTCAATCTCAATTCTCTTTAATCTAATACCTTCCTTATGAAGAATATATCCGCATTGTTTACATATTAACTTCAATACTTGCTTCTTCGTTATTTTTGCAAATCTTTTTTGCTCAGATTTCCTTTTACTTCCATAGCCCTTCTTCTTTGCCCTATATCTTCTCTCTCCAGCTGCTAATGCCCTCCTCTTTCCAGCCTTATATAGAGTAACAGTATGTTCAGTATGAGCTCTACATCTTGGACAGTATGTTCGAATTATTTTAGGAACCTTCATTTACTCACCTCCCAGTATTTCAATTACATTACGTTTAACTAATGCTTCAGCATTTACTGCAGGAATATATGCTAAATCTTCAGGCTTAAATGGGCCATACGTCTTCAAATCCACTCCTACAAAGGCTGGAACATCTCGAATAAAACGAACTAATATTTTTTTCGCAAGTAAATCTTCCTCTAGACTAGTATATTTTTTAGTCATAGCCTGAAACTCTTCAATGGCAGATGAAAATTTCTCATAAACATTGAGCTCCACTTCAAGCAAATTCTTAAGAGATTCATTTGAACCAGCCATTATTCCATTTAATATTTTCCTTAACCTAATTGCCATAATGGATTGAACAATTTCAATTACAATTTTAGCTTCAGCTTCAGCTAATTTAGCCTCAACTTCTGAACCTTTATCCATTTTATTTTTTAAACTTTGAAGATAAGCCTGAACATTAATATAGAAATCGCTTGAAAGTTCAATTAAACATTCACTTTTCAATTCCTCCAAGAGAATACTAATCAAATACTTGTACATGGTTATACACTAAATTAAATTATTAATGGCTAGGTTATATTGTTAGCTCTCCTCAATAATTTCAGCTGCACCCTTACATAATAAGTAGACTGCGAGTGCTAATGGAATAATTACATCCTCATTATTATAGGGTCCATAGGTTTCATTATTAATTGTTAATTCTGGGCATTCATGAACATGAACTTTTACTTCACCTCTCCTAAACACTACTGCATCTACTAATGGATCAAAATTTTCAAGCTCATTATAGGATAGTGATTTTACTTTAAAACCTGTTTTTCCATGTAAAGTTTCTGGTAATCTCATTAATCTTTTAATATCAGTAGTTACTCTTTCATCAATGTGACTACCCTGCACTTTAACGACGTATTGAGCTATTTTGGACCAAGTCTTCATTGAAATGCCACTAATTGAGGGCCAAATTGGAGGATTACTTTCTAAACTCTTGAGAATTAAGTCTCTGTTCTCAATAATTTTCTTCGCAGTTCTACTTCTTATTGAAAGCTTCTTAAAATCACTTAAATCAGCTCTACTAATGAAATCATATATACCTCTAGCTAATCTACCTCTCCAACCTGGATCAGCTAAATCTAATGGATTTTCAATTAAATCCCGACCAGTAAAACCATATATTTTGGGTGAAAAACCTATTCCTCTAATATAATCAGTGATCTCTCTTCTAGCATCCTGCGATAACTTCCTCACGACTTCACTATAGACATGAACATGATATCCCCTGTGGCCAGAGAAGTTTATTGACATTTCATGAATTGAAATCCCAAAATCGGCTACTAGAAATTCATCTATTAATTTAAATGTTTCATTTTTAGCTACATCTAAACATTGTTCACATAACCATGTTTCAGCTTTAATTCTCTTCGACTTACATTTTGGACATGATTCAGGAGCCATTCCTGTTGATGAATATCCACAATCTAGACATGTCCATTTATCATGTTCATCTTTACATGGTGTTGGTATGTGATCTGCATCAATATCAAATACTAGGTCTGCTCCAATCCACTCCTTACTATCCATATCCTCAGCATTTGGAAATTTATAGTAAGCTGATGAGTAGTATGCATGAAGTGGAACCTTATTTTTAAGATAATTGTTTAATTCTAATTCGTTTTTGAATGAGAGATGTCTAACCATTCCTTCAATTTCAAATAGTATGAATCCAAATTCTCTTAACTCAATATTTTTTGGTGCAGGAATCCTAACTCCACAATAATATTTTGAGAAGAGATTTTTTAGAAATGATTTTTCAGCGTTCAGGTTTGAATGCCCCCTTTACTTTCAATTTATAATAAGTTAATGGATGTTTTATTTTATTGCATAATGGATCTCCTTCAATACATAATCCGAATGTCTTTAAGGTACTGCAGCTTGGCGGAGTATATTTTATTCTTGATCCTCTTAATCCTGCAATATGCTCTACTTGATAACGAGTAACATTTTCATTGAAATCTGCAGATAAACTAAATAATGCTACTACATCATCAACACTCTTACCTACATTTAATAAAAATGAGGTTAATGCAAATCTAGCCATATGGGGTAGTGAACTTCCCTTAAGTAAATCGCTTAAAATAGCTTTAATACATGGTGGAAATGCTTCTTCAACAACTGGACCAGCATATTCCTCCTCAATTTCAATGAATTTCCTTCTACTTTCAAATAACTTCTTAATTTCCTCAGCCACTCTTGCAATTTCATCTGGAACAACTAAATTTAGAGGAGATTTTTCAGCTCTCTTTGAAATTCTTATTCTAATTGCTTCAGCAATTAATCTTGCTAAATCTGTTTTATGAATTTTAACCCAACCCTTAACTAAAAGCCTGTTAATTAGCTTCCAACTTGGAGCTCTAAATTGAGGAGCTATACTTAAGTAGTCAATGAAAAACATTTCATAAATTCCAGGTTGAATTAACTTTAATCTCCAGTTAAACTCCTTTTCAGCTATTAAGAGTACTTTAATGTCATCCTCAATTCTAAGCTCCTCATTAATTCTCTTAGCTTCAGCCACAGCATATCGTCGGTAAAGAGGAGGTAATCCTATTACTGCAAGTAAGGCTAATGAAGCTGGATAAGATAGTATTTCAACATCTAGATCTGTTAAATCAGTCTTAATTCTACCATATTCAATTGCACCCTTAATTCTTTCAATAGCACGATTAAGAATAGTCCTATATCCATGCTTAGCTAAGTCATTTAAAGTTAAGCCTATGCTTTCTACATACTCAAGTGCTTCTCTACAGAATGGATATTTAGCTAGATCCTCCTTAGTTAGGTTCACCTTCAATTACAATTACCTAAATTAATATTAAAAGGAGGAAGGAAATTTATGTTTCCATTCTTGGAGCTAGATAGTATGTTATCCTACCTTCACCTGGAAGTTCAAAGTCCAATCTTAATGGCATGTCGGTTGAAAATTGAATTGTAGCTATTTCAGCAGCTACAACTGCCTTCATCATATCCGATAGATAGCTTAAACTATAAGTACTAGCTGATGGTTCCTTAACTTCAAGCTCAACAAGCGAACCCATATCTTCGCTTAATTTTACTTCGACATCACCTCTATCTCCAGAAGCCATTATTGTTAATGCTTCTTGATCAGCCTTAAATCTTACATAATCACTAATTACGCTTGCATCTTTAATTGCATCCTTAAGTGCATCTGCAATAACCCTAGCTTTAACATTAAATTCTATACTTGGAGATGGAAGCTCCTCACCAGCAATATCTATTAAAGGCATTCTAAACGTTCTCAATGCCTTACCAACAAATCTAATGATCAATCTAGATCTATTAGCTAATTCCATTTCCAATCGCTCTCTAGCTGAAGCTCTCTTCAATAATTTCTTAAATTCATCAAAGTTTACTCCAATAGTTGTTTCCTCAGTGCATTCATATTCATCGAAAGCTGTTGGTGGAAGATCTAATTCAACCATTGCGACATGTGATGGATCCATGGCTCTAAGTCTAAGTCCATCTGGTGCTGCAACGAAATTAGCTTCATCAACTAGCTCTGAAATTGCGGCTATAATTCCCTTCCAAAGTTTAGCACTTGTAAGTACAGCTCTAAACATAAATTAGCACCTCCAAGATAATAAAAACCTAATAATATTTATATGCTTGCTATAAGTTTTCCTTCATTTCGGATAAAATGTTTTTCGATAAAATGGCTGCATTTTCAATCATTACTCTAAGTTTATGAGCATAAGTCCTAGCATTCATATAATATGGAATTCTCTCTTCAACTTCAAATGCTATCTTAACAGCCTTATTTAATAATAAATTTAGAGCTTCAATTTTATCCTTAATAGTATATTTTTCCTCTTCATTCACTAATCATATTCCCTCCAAGTATAACCACACTTAGTACATCTAAAGAATCTAGTTGGAGCTTCATCAGCTCTCCTAGTTTGAAGCATCCACCAATAGGCTTCAGTATTTCCACATTTTGGACATTCAGCTCTAGTTATTGGAAGAACTTTAGGAAGCTTACTTTCATCAACTACAATTATACCCTTATCTGGCGAGTGCTTAATTTCCTTAACAAATCTATAACTAGACTTAACTTTACCACTAATGGATTTAACATATCCACATTGTGGACATTGAAGATGAATTCCATTCTCATCTCTCTTAGGCCTCATCATACTTCCACATTTAGGGCAAAACTCCATTTTAATCGCCTCTAAAGCTAGCTAATTAAAATGATAAAGTTTCTAATAGGCTTAACGCTAGTAATCTCGAAATTCTTAATGGCTCAGGTATATTTGAATCCCTCATAGATATTTTAATAAGCCTCCTAACATCACTCAAACTCAAACCTACAAACTTAACATAAAAATTAAAGTCCTTAAGGAAAACAGCATTAGGAAACTCATCAAAACTTACGGCTACAACTGGTTTATTTAGGAGAGATGAAAGCTTCTCTAAATTAATGCTCTCAAATGATTTAGGATTAAGAAAATCCAACATAACATAATTTACTTGAAAATAATGCGATGAACTCTTAAGTAAAGAAACAAGTTCATCTAACAAATCCCCCTCAACGATATTTGATAATACTCCATCAAGCCATAATCCACCTCTAAAAATGACACATATTATTAATGGATGAAAATAAGAGTAACATGCAATTCTAGTTTCCAATTTAATTTTCATCAATCCTCCTCTTAATCACATTAACTAATTCAACTATAGCATTAACACTAGCCTCAAACTCGCCCTTACTAAGATCTAATTTCGAAGCTAAAATTTCAATAGCCTCATTAATTGAAAGGAAATTTGAAATCCAAGCATATGCTATTAGAGCTTCAATAGCATTACTCTTAACGCTAGGCTTAATTCTTCTTGGAAGAAATTTTCTTAAACCAGTTTCATCAAGAACTCTAATTAAAACTTTATTTGAAACACGTTCACCACAAAATTTTCCTAAGACTTTAGATTTAGCCGCAGAGTATATGAAGTTAATTAGAGAATCGCCAAGTTCAGCTAAACCCTTATTTAGTAATACACTATTTAACTCACTATCCTTCATGATTCACCAGCAGATTCTAGAGCCTTCAAAAATAATTCTTTAAACTTAAGTGCATTAGCCTTAATTCTCTCTGAAGCCTCAATTATAGCTTTAATTGGATCCTTCGATCCATCGGTTTCAACATATATTTTCGGTTTACCTACTAGGGGGTGATCAATATGATAGGCAGCATATATTACATGCTTATCATTAAATAATTCTTTACATAATACATTACATAAAGTATGATCTTCACCTTCAACTTCAAGCTCAACTGAAGTATCAGTATGCTTGATGATTTTAACCCTACCCATATAATACACCCCTAAGACAGGATAACAATGACATTGAGAGAATTAAATTTATTGGACGAAATCTTCAAATAATTCCTCCTCAATTTTCTTCAATTCCTCAAGCAATTCTTCCAATGCAGATCTCCAATCCTTAATTAAAATTAATCTTCCACTATCATTTCTCCTTAAAAGATTTATTCTTTCAGCAGTATCTATTGTAGTCCAGACATCGCATCCAGATATGCTTGAAGCAAGTGCAATAAGCCTCTTTACACTTGAGGATTTAGTTTCAAATCTTAAATTGCTATAGGCCAGTCCAATTAATCTTGCAACCTCAAATACTATATCCTCATTAGCACTAGTCTCTATACGATTTTCAATAATCCTGCAATTGAAACCTCTCATTTTCAAAGCTTCAGCTAAGAGTTCAAGTGAAATAGCCATACCAGCTTCTTTAGAAAGCTCTTTAGCTTCAAAAACATTTATGCCTAAAAGTTTTAATCTAGCCTTTCTCTTTGACATTGAAATTATTTCTCTAATAAGTCCAATAGCCCTCTTAACATCGTTATGAGAACCTCTAACCTGAATTTTAATCATTCCAGGTCTATATGTCATGTTTAAATCTACAAATCCAAGCCTATTACATAGGGTATCCATTAAATCAATCATTTCCTCCTCGTTTGAAACACTTATTTTAATTGTTCGCTCAACTGCTCTTCTCAATTAAAATTACACCTCCGTAGTCGGAAGCTATTTTCCTAGATTCATAGGCTCTACACTCCCTACAGAAAAGTTTATCTCTTCTCTTAACTAGGGGTGTAAGACATCTACTACATCTAGCGAAAACAACGCCAAGCCGTGTACCTCTAGTTGTTAATTGATATGGATGCCACGAATTTAATACTTTCACTCGTACAATATCTCCATAACGTAGAACCTCAAACATATTACTATACTTCTTCCTAAGCGAAACTTGACCTATATGTAGGAAACCTGTTAAATGTGAAGCTGGCTTTGATTTACCTTCAATGTAAAATAGCCTTATCATTGCAATTTCATCCTTAACATCATATGCTATTCCAAGTGCAATATCACCAGTTTTAGGTAATGGTAGATAAACCCTGCGATATGGCTTAACACTCAATATTCTCTCCTCATAGTTGTAAGTAGCTTCACCAGCTATTGCAGAATAAATATTTCCATTCTCCTCATAAGTCCCTTCTTCGGGAATAAACTCCTCAATTACACCTAGAAAATCGCCTGGAACTACAAATTTCCTCAGTACTCTCTCCATAATTAAGCACCTGCAACGCCTTTTGTATGCCGTTCATTTCCAACCAATATTCTGTAAAGATCCACTTTAACCTTATGCCACCTCTTCATATGGAAATCAAACATATGGGGAATTTCAATAGTTAATGGAATTATATCAGTAATCTTACCTCCAAGTTCACTTACAAATTTAGTTATAAATCTTCTGTTTTGATTACCAGACTTATGTAATGAGTAAACTACCTTAGCCGAGTTAATTGCAGCCTTCAGGAAAGCCCTATCAGCACTTCTCCTCTGAACTCCAAATGGTGGATTCTGAATAACAGTATCACCTTTAATTGAAAATTTTTCTATTGAAGCTAAAATGAAATTAATATTATCTTTAACTCCAAGCTCCTTAGCATTTTGAATCGCAGTCTTAATAGCCTTTAGGTCGATATCAACCCCAATAACATAGCTAGCTCCAAGCAGGGAAGCACCAATACTCAATCTACCAGTTCCACAACCAAAGTCTAAAACTACTTTCCCACTAATATCATCATAATGTCTAGCAGCAAACCATAAAATCTTGGCTGCAGCCTTAGCTGAAATAGTATATTGCTCAAGCATTGGAGAAGGAGAAGGATGAGACCTAACTGATTCAAGAATAATCTCTAAATGCTTTAACCTTCTAATTACCAATTAAATCCACCCTTAAATATGATGATAAATTGGAATTATCGCCTACACCTTCCAAGGCTATTTTTAATTCACCAAATGTTAAAATTGGTTTTCTAAATCTAATAGAATCATCAATTACAATTCTAGGGCAAGCAATAATGACAAAAGCATCAATATCATGAAATGGAAGTAAAACTTCAGGAGTAATTTCTCTAGCGATAATTAAGTAGCATTCCCTACCTTTACTTAAAATATACTCCTTAGCTTTTAATGCAACATCTACCTTAGCTTGCCCGGGCTTAGCTCCAACAACAATGCCAAAAATATTGGCTTCCGAAGCTCTAACAATACTATACCATCTTAAACTCAAAGTCTTCTTAACTAGATTTGAAATATCCCTACACTCCCCCTTAAATGGATCAGCAACAAATACTGGCTTATTAGTTGATAATGCAACTCCAAGTGCATGAAAATCTCCACCAGCTAATACTAGAAATGCATCTACATCATCAATTATTGATAATGCAGAACATACATCACAACCTAAAATTTGACCATCAAAAGAAACTTTACCACATTTACGCCCAACAATAACTCTAAAGCCATTATTTTCAAGAATTTCCTTAGCTTCATCAATTTTATGTACATGCTGAATAGTTGATAATAAACCTATAACACCAAACTTTTTTTCATTAAAAATACGAATAGCATTCTCAACAGCTCTTCTAATCGATAGATTTGAAAATGCAGGAACATAAATTACGGGAATTCTAATTCTATTCAATTCCCGTATAGGATATGGGGAATGACCAAAATGAATAATTAAGTCAACATTAAATCTTAAAGCCTCATCAATAGCTAAATCACATCCACCATAGCATGGATCAGCTGAAATAAATATATCAACAAATTTAAGTTTAGACTTAATTTCCCTAGCAATACTTAAGGCATAATTTTTCATTCCATCAGGAAATTGAAGAAGAATGCGCTTAGCATTCCTACTAGAAACTTCATTAATTATTCGATCAACTTCAAAATTATACAAGCATGACACCAAATAACATTATCAATTTTATCCTAATAAAATCTCAATCTAATAAATTGAGTAAATAAGGTGAAATGAGATTGTGAAAGTGCTTAACCATACATTTTTAATGCATTTCTGGCACTAGCAAACTCTCTTCTTATAAGCTCTCTAACCGCTACTCTTATTACTTCGGCTCTAGAAGAGTAGCGGCCACTTTTTACAAGTAAATCTATTTCACGAAGAATAGCATCAGGAACTCTGGTAACAACCACTTTCACAAATCTCACCTAAAAGAATATTAGTTTAATAGGACTTAGGATTATATGATACATGTGTAATACATGTATAATACAAATTTAAATTTTGAAGGAAATATAACTAGAGGCTGTTCAAGAGGGAAAGGAAGCAAAATTCTCAATTCTGAAAAAGGGGAAATTTCAGGTATAAACATGCGGATATAAGCACGGACTAAATATTTTTAAGCTTGTTTATTTGAGCGGTAGGTGAAAATATATACAAAAAATTTGAGTTGATTTATGTTACTTAATTGAGGAGATAATATGAAGAAGGTTTACATTGAGACATATGGATGTACAGCTAATGAGGCTGATACTAACATAATGAAAAGTATGTTATTGAAATCTGGATTTAAATTAGTTGACCGTATAGAGGAAGCTGAAGTTGTAATACTAAATACTTGCATAGTTAGAGGTGAAAGTGAAAGGAAAATGGTTCAAAGAATCATTGAATTAAGAAAGTTAAGCAAAAGATTTAATTTTAAATTAATAGTTGCTGGATGCATGGCTAAAGCTAGACCAGCATTAGTAAGAGAGATAGCTCCTGAAGCATCAATGATATCACCTCAATTAGTTGAGGAAATAGTTGAGGTAGCTTCAACTCCTCATAGAATTGTAAAAATTAGTGGAGAAAAAAGAACAATGTTACCAGCATACTTTGAAGGAGTAAAATTTACAGTTCCAATAGCTGAAGGATGCCTAGGAAACTGTACATACTGTATAGTTAAAATTGCTAGAGGAAGATTGAGAAGTTATTCACCTGAGAAGATAATTGAAGCAGTTAAATGTGCAGTAAAGAAGGGAGCTAAAGAAATAAGGATTACAGCTCAAGATACAGCTATTTATGGATTGGATATCGGATATTCATTACCAGAATTAATTAATCAAATAGTGGAAATACCAGGAGACTTTATGATTAGAATTGGAATGATGACACCCAATGCAGCCATGAGAATACTCAATGAACTACTTGAAATCTATTCACATCCAAAAGTGTATAAGTTCCTACACATCCCACTTCAAAGTGGAGATGATAGAATATTAAAGCTAATGAGAAGAAAGTATACTTCAAGTGAATTCATTGAAATTGCAAAAAAGTTTAGACAGAAATTCCCCGATGGATTCATAGCAACAGACATTATAGTTGGATTTCCAACAGAAGATGAAGAAGCATTTGAAAATACAGTTAAAGTTCTAGAAATAGTTGAACCAGATAAAGTTCATGTTGCAAGATATACGCCTAGACCACATACTGAAGCAGCTGCAATGCCCCAAGTAAAGGAGAATATAAAGAAAATTAGATCTAAAATAATTACTGAAATTGCATTAAAGATTGGATTAAAAAGAAATATTCCATATATTGGAAGAATTGAAGAAGCATTAGTGACAGATTTGGGGAGAAAAAATACTTTTAAAGCAAGACTAAGAAGTTATAGGCTTGTTATATTTAAATCTGAAGGGAATTGCATTGGAAAATGGATTAAAGTTAATATTGAAAATGCTACTCCGATTCAATTAATTGGTAAATTATCCACCTGAAGCTGGAGGAAATATTGCTATAACATCACCATTCTTAACTTTAAATTTTGAAAATTCATATTTAGGAATATAAGTTTCATTAACTGCAATTTTAATTGAATCTTTAATTTCAAAATTATCATTAAAAATTATACTTCTAAATTGTTCACTTAAAGTATTAGTTAATTTAATTAGAACATTAATTAATGTCTCCTCATTACCATCAAGATTTAACTCAAAATGTTTCATTCCAGCAGCTTCCCTAATAGAGGAAAAGAATAGGAATGTTACTTTCAAATTATTTTCACTCCCTCGTTTTTCCACCAAATTTCTTCTTATACATTTTCCATGATAAGCACATTGTTCTTGGATGACTTGCTTTAACATCATCTAGTCTTTCAATCGAAGTATTTGTTGGAGCTGAAGTTACTTTTCTAGGATCATTATAAGCTTCATCTGAAATATTCTTTAAAACTTTAATGTAAAAATCAATGTTTTCTTTGGATTCAGTATCTGTAAATTCTATCATTAATGCTTCTTTAACTATTAATGGGAAGTAGATTGTAGGCGCATGTAAACCATGATCTAAAAGCCTCTTAGCTACATCAAGTGCCCTTACACTAGTTTCGCGAGCCATTTTCTCCGCGCTCAATACACATTCATGTTTTCGAGGTTTATTTGGGGAATATGGTAACGAGAAGCCTTTAACATTAGACATTTTCTTTAAGAAGTAATTTGTATTTAAAACTGAAAGTTCAGCTGCCTCTTTAAGTCCCTTGGCACCCATTGAAAGAATATAGGCTGCAGTTTTCACTAAGACAGCAAAGTTACCATAAAATGATTTAACTTTACCAATGGAATATGGTCTATTGTAGTCTAGATAGTAGCGTTTACCGTCAAACTCTATTACTGGTATTGGGAGAAACTTTTCAAGTTTCTTAGTTACACCTACTGGGCCAGCTCCAGGTCCTCCACCACCATGTGGAGTTGAAAATGTTTTGTGAACATTAATATGAACTATATCGAAACCCATATCTCCAGGTCTAACTTTACCCATAATTCCATTAAGATTAGCTCCATCATAATATAACAATCCGCCAGCACTATGAATTATATCAGCTATCTCTAAGATATGTTCCTCAAATATTCCAAGAGTATTTGGATTAGTTAACATTAATCCTGCAGTTCTATCTGAAATTGCTGCTTTAAGGGCATTTAAGTCTACACATCCATCAGGTGCTGATGGTATTTCAATAACCTTAAATCCAGCCATAGCTGCACTAGCTGGATTAGTTCCATGAGCACTATCTGGAACGATAATTTCATCCCTGTGAGATTCATTATTAAATTTATGATAAGCTCTAATAATTAGACAGCCAACGAATTCACCGTGAGCTCCAGCTGCAGGTTGAAGTGTAACTCTATACATACCAGTTATTTCTGCAAGCCATTTCTCAACTAAATACATGAGTTCAAGTGCACCTTGAATTGTACTTTCATCCTGATATGGATGTATCCAAGCAACATCATCCATTGAAGCCAATTCCTCATTAATTTTAGGATTATATTTCATAGTGCAAGAACCAAGTGGATATGGACCTAAATCTACACCATAATTCATTTGTGAAAGCCTCATAAAATGCCTAGCAACATCAACTTCAGATAATTCTGGTAATGGAATTGAAGTTCTCCTCAAATTTTCAGGAATAACGTTCATTACATCTCCAACGAGACTTTTAACTTCATTATCTGCCTCAGGAACTAAATGACCTATTCTTCCAGATACACTTAATTCGAATATTAATGGCTCAATCCATCTAGCCTGCCTAAACATTTCTACTCACCCTCCACAATTAACTTAAAAACTTCAATTAATTGGTCAAGATCATCTTTTCTATGTATCTCGGTTACACAGTACAATGCAGATTCACCGAGTTCTGGAAATTCATTCTTAATGAGCTTACCTCCATGAACTCCATGCTTAAGCATTTTCTTATGAAGATCCTCTATTTTAATTCCAGTTTCATCAATATTTACTACAAATTCCTTGAAATGCGGAGCTTTAAATAATGGTGCTTTAACACCTTCAATTTCATTCAATTTTCTCATTACGTAATGTGAATTATACATTATAGTTTCGCAGAGCTTTCTCAAACCCTTAGGTCCAAGTAAGGATAAGTAAACTGCAGCAGCAACTGCACATAAAGCTTCATTAGTACAAATATTTGAAGTAGCTCTCTCACGCCTAATATGTTGCTCTCTAGTTTGAAGAGCCATTACAAAACCTCTTCTCGAACCATCAAGTGTAGTTGTCATTCCAATAATTCTGCCAGGCATTTGTCTAATCAACTTCATTTCACCTCTACAAGCAAATATTCCTATCATTGGACCTCCAAAGTTCATTGGATTACCTAAGGGTTGACCTTCACCAATAACGATATCCGCTCCATAATCTCCTGGAGCCTTTAATATGCCGAGAGAAATAGGATCTACTCCTACAATGAATAATGAATTATGTTTATGAGCTATACTTCCAATTTCCTCAGCATTAACTTCAATGAATCCTAGATAAGATGGGTTTTCAATATAGACTGCAGCTACATCACTTGACATTAAGCTTTCAAGTGTATTTAAATTAATTAATCCAGATTCCCTATCATAATCTGCTTCGAGAATCTCAATATTATGCGGTTCAGTATAAGTTTTTAAAACTAATTTACGCTCTGGATGAATAATTCTAGGAATAATTACTTTACGTCTTCTAGTAACTCTCACTGCCATTAAAACTGCCTCGGCAAGTGCAGATGCCCAATCATACATTGAAGCATTAGCCACATCCATTCCAGTTAACTCGCAAATTAGACTTTGATATTCAAATAATGCTTGAAGCATACCCTGAGAAATCTCAGATTGATATGGAGTATATGATGTTAAAAATTCAGATCTACTTACAATTTCCTTAACTAATGCTGGAACATAATGTGGCCAGCAACCTGCACCTAAAAAACATGGCATTTTAAGGATATTAGTATTCTTGGATAATATATTTCTAATATACCGATAAACTTCGTATTCAGATAATGGACCTGGAACTTTTAGTTCACGTTTAAGCTTAACTTTATCTGGAATATCAGAATATAATTCATCAATATCACTTATATTCAATACTTGCATCATTTCCTTCTTAACCTTAAGAGCAGAATTTGGCAAATATGGATGGGTGAAGCCATACTCATTCATTTGGACACCAAGAACATATTTAGAAGATTAACTTAAAATATGATTTCTTGAAAAGTACATTGAAAATGGCAATAGTGACTAGAAAATCAAGATACTTGACAATTCAAGCTAAATGGGATAAATGTACAGTTCCAATATTCATGGCTACTGGAAAAGGGAGAAAATTCCATTATTAAAACTTTACTAAAAATAAATGTAATTAAATTAATGAATGTGAGCACTGTGCATTAAGAAGGGGAAGAAGAATATTAAGGGAGAAATAGAATGTTTATAAATTAATTAATATTACTTTAAAATTATGGAAGATAGGTAAAATTAAGGGAATATTCTTGAGTTCATCAGTTGAAAATGATCCTGAGAAAACCGCTGAAAACAAGTAGAAATTGTTGAAAAGCTGAGAGCTAGAGGATTTACGGGATATATGTATTTGAGATTAATACCTGAACACCTAGATATCCAATTGAAATTGTAGCAAGACTATTAGATAAAATTGGAGTGAATATTGAAACTTCGAGACGAGACATTTTTAGCGAAATATATCCAGATAAAAGGGATTATTGGAGAGACCTAGTTTTAAGATTAAAATGGTGCAGTGAAATTGTAAGTAAAATTTTACATAAAAGCATATGTAGAGGAGGAGTTTCAACCAAATTAATTGTTAGACTTAGAGAATGGGACTTAGATCATTTAATGGCGATGGATGTATTATTTAGAAAATTTAAATTGAAGAGAATTTATTCTAGCGCATTCACACCTATACCAAACATACCATTAGAAAATGGGAAAAATGCTCAAAAGAAAGGATATGCATTATATCAAGCCTCATTTCTAATGAAAATTACATGTTCACTTTAAAGGAATTAAAATCAATACTAAACGATGAAGATATGCTACCATACGGAAATTTAAAGACCATATATGTAAAATGAATCCTTAAAATTATCCAATAGAATTATCAACAGCAAGCATCAAAGAATTACTACGAGTTCCAGGCATAGGATAAAAAAGCGCAGTGGAAATGATTAAAATTAGAGGCGAAGGAAAGGAAAATGGACTTTAAGTGATCTAATAAGAATTGTCGGAAGAAAGAGAGCTGAAATTGCATCAAAATATCTATCATTAAGCTATTAAGCATCATAGTTATAAGCTATTAATAGTCACTTAATGTTGACTAGGTGATTCCATGAAGTACAAGTGGTCATATCCAGTAATTCTAATTATAGTCTTAGTTTCAACTATGTCATTTGTAAAACCAATCTGTTCATCAACCCAAATAAATATGGAAATAATAAGAGAAATAGACATAAGAGTTAACTATGCAATAATCAGAGATCAAATTTCAATATTACGAGGACATATAGACAATATAACGTATTATATGCCATTAATTTACATACAAAAAATCTATAAAATAGAAGCATACACTCAAGATGGAGTAAAGCTGGAAACGAGAATAATTAAAGCATACAATTTCACATACAAATTAGTAGTAAAATTGCCATCATATGAAACACCATTTAAATTAACATTAAAAATATGCTTCATAAAAATAGTTACACCAACTGGACCAATGGCTGTAAAAACTGTTTTACCATTATATCCATCATTACCGTTAAATGTAAGTAAATGCAACGTACAAGTAAAATTACCACGAAAAATAGTAAGTCTAACATATATAAGTCCAAATGCAACAGTAGAGGAAATTAATGGTAGAAAAATCATTAAATATGAAGCTTCACCATTAATTGCAATGAATAATGAATCATTAATATTAGCATACTCCACGTCAATGCAACAAATTCACATATCCTCATTAATTAGAGAAGTAATGCCCAATAATAAAGTATTGGTATCTGAAGAAATAATTGTCGAAAATGAAGGTGTAGGAGACATATTATCTAAACTAGGATTCCAATTATTATTACCATTAGATGCTGAAGTAGCTTCGGTTGAAGATGACTTTGGAAAAATTGAATATTCAATATCATATGAAAATGAAAGCTGTATATTAACCATTAAACCTAGAATAAATATTAAAAGGGGATGGAAATATCGAGTATACATTAAATATGGATTATCTAAAGAAAAATGGAGAATAGGTGAAGGGAAAATAATTGCGCCATTGGATCCATTCTATGACTATCCAATAGACTACTTCAAAGTAATAATGAAAGTGAGTGAAGGAGGAAAAATATTGTCAATTGAAGGTGAAAAACCAAAATATGTTGAGGAGAGGAGAGTGATTTATGAATTCTATAATTTCACAAAAGGATTCTATCAACCACAAGCAAAAATTGAATATAAAGCCCCACCATCAAAATTTGAAATACCGAGCTACATTATAAACTACATAATAATTGGAACAATTATTGGCGTAGCAATTTATGTCTCAAGGATAATAAAGAAGAAAATGGCCATACCAATAAAAGTTGAGGAAGTCATTGCAACCATAATGCCAACTCTAAAAGAAATACAAGAGACCTATATGGAAAAAATAGAGATAATGACTGAAATGATCAAATTAGAAGAAAGCCTAAGGAAAAGGAAAGTTACAAGAAAAATATACAAGGTTAGGGCAAAGAATCTTAGAAGCGAATTATCGAGAATAAATAGTAAATTAAGTAAACTAAAGGAAGAAATAATGAAGGAAGCTAAATTTAGAAAAATATTAAGTGATATAGAAAAAGAAGAAAAAGAATTTGAATCAATAATTAAAAGTTTAATTGAACTAGAAAAAGAATATATAGCGAGAAGAATAACTAGAAAAGTTTATGAAAGCAAGAAACGTGAGCAAGAAAAAACTCTAAGAAAAGTTAGAGTTAGATTAGAGAGAAGAATAGCTGAACTTTTAGAAGTAATTTAAAGAGTACTGAAAGACTTAAAAGGAAAATAAAATTAGAAGCATAAAGGTGAAATCATGCCTAAACCAGTGGTGGACCCAGAAAAATGTGTTGGATGTGGAACCTGCGTACAAGTATGCCCAGTAGGAGTTTATGAATTGCAGGAAGGAAAAGCTGTTCCAGTAAATGCTGATCAATGTATAGGCTGTAAGGCATGTGAAGTTCAATGCCCATCCCAGGCAATAACAGTTGAAGAAGATTAAATCTAAATCTCTTCTTTTTCTCTACATAGTAAATGATTTATCACTCAATATTTATTGGGTAAAATCGAAATATTATTGATGCCATTTAAATGTATACAATGTGGGAAGTGTTGTAAGAATACTGAAATGCCATTAACAATGGAGGATATAAGAAGGATTACGACATTGGGGTTTAAAGTTGATGAATTTGCAATTTTTAATGGATATTATTGGCAATTAAGAAACATTAATGGACATTGCTATTTTTTAAATCCTAAGACAAACAAGTGTAAGATATATCCCTATAGACCAATAGGATGTAAAATATATCCAATAATTTATATTGAAAATATAGGAGTATCTGTTGATTCAGAATGTCCAATGGCATATACGGTAACGGAGAAAGAAATAGAAGAGGCAACTCCAATATTAATTAGAATAATTAAAGAAATTGAGGGAGAAGATGAAGAGAATAATTAAGGTTTTAAGAAAAATATTACTTGAAAATGCATATTGTCCATATTGTAAAGAATATGTTAGAGTTGAAACTGAAATAAAGCGAAGAAATGGAATTGAAATTGAAATAAAGAAATGCATTAAATGTGGGAGAATAGTTCAACAGGTAATTAGGGAGAAGAGAAGCTAATTTTAAATTTCAATTTAACAACATCGCCACAATTAAATTTCCAATTACCATTAATCTTAACGACCTTTAAGTTACGATTATTAATATAGCTACCAATACCCATAACCTCAAGATCATTAATAAAAACTTTACAATTAGGTTTAAATAAGCAGTAATAATCACTTATGAGAAAAATATTACCTATAGCAATTTCATCAGCATAAAGAAGCTTAGGAGTAGAATTTTTAAATAAACCTAAAACTGCACCATATTTATAATGAGGTATGCCGCCATCAATGAAATGGAACTTATCATTAACATTCAATAATAAACCGCAGGGAAGGCCTTCCATGAAGCTTGCTGGCCTTAACCATGCATAATGATCATAAACTTCATATACCTCATAAGTGAAATCTTCTTCTCCTTCAAAATTAATGAGAGACTTTACAGTTGGACTTACATCTATTTTATATGCTCCAAGAGCTCTATAAGCATCATTTATAGGCCTAAATTCAATATGCATATGTCTATTAGACCAAGGATAAAAATAGCCTGAAATTATTAAGTCTCCAATATAATCTCCGAGAAACAGTTTATCTCCACAATTAACTTTAGGCTTAACATGCAATATTTTAAGTGCAGTATTAACATCTAGTTGAACTATAATTATATAGTCATAATTAGTTGAATTACTCCTAAATTTAGGGCATTCAAATTTATTAATATCGATGACAACTCCTTCATCAATTGGAAATAATGCCTCATTATTCATAAAGTAAATGTCAATTGCAGATCCAAGCCTATGCGCAGGATAAGGACTATTAAAAAAGCTATACCAACAATTCTTTGGAACCTTCACTTCAAATCCCATACATTCAGCAATAACAATGTTATTTCCAGCCAAGATTAACTACACACTCCATATCAATTACGAACATTAACAAGAACATTTAAAAGGTGTTTGGTAGCACAAGTTATTTATTAGATAGCTAACTCATATAATATTCGACTATTAGTTTAGGAGGATTCGATTATTGACGATAACTCCCATAATCATAGGAGTAGGTAGAACTAAATTTGGAGAACATTACGATAGAAATCCTGAAGAATTAATTGAAGAAGCAGGATTAAGGGCATTGGAAAGTGCTGGACTTGAAAGAAAAGATTTAGATGCAGTATTTATTTCAGATTATTTTCTTCAAGTAACCAATAAAATTGGAATTGAAGAAGGATTTATTTCAGAATTACTTGAAGTTAATATTCCAATGGAAACCTTAAGATCATTTAGCTCAGCTCTACATTGTGCATGTAATGCAATTAAGGCAGGAGAATTCAATATAGTTCTAATTGGTGGCCTAGAAAAAATGACGGATAGATTGGATAAAATTAGAGATGATTTAATGATGCTTGGCGATCCATGGAGCTATTATGCTGGTGGAACTCCAGAGGCATTTCATGAATTAATGCTGAGAAACTATGTTAAAGAATATGGAATAAAAAATGATGATTATGATAGGCTTATGAAAGCATTAGCATTCATATCATATAAAAATCATGAATATGGATCAAGAAATCCATTAGCACACTTTTATGGTAGAAGGATTAGTGTTAATGATGTAATTAAGGCTAGAAAAGCTAGCAAATCAATTTTAGGATTATATGACTTCGCACCCATATCAGATGGAGCATCAGCAATAATAATTGCAAGCTCAAAAATAGTAAATAGGATTAGTGATGAAGGAATTGAAATAATTGGAATAGGATGTGCAACAGATTACATATCGTACTTCGCTAGAGATGTTAAATGCGGATTTAAGGCAACTAGGAGAGCGGCAATAAAAGCTTTTAATGAGGCAAAAATAAGTCCTCAAAAAATAGAATTGGCAGAACTATATGATCAATCAACATTGATGGAAATGATAACTCTAGAAGACTTAGGAATTTATAGTTATGGCTCATCTTGGAACCATATTTATGATAATTTAGAGAAAGAGAAAATAATCTACAATGTTAATGGAAAAGAACTCTACGTCAATACCAATGGAGGATTAAAAGCTGACGGAAATCCACTCGGAGCAACTGGTGGAGCACAATTTCATGAAATATACTTACAATTACTAAATCAGGCCAAAGAGCGGCAAATCGAGTTTAAAGATAATGAGCCATACGCATTGACAGTTGAAATTGAAGGCTTTGGAACGAAATCTTATGTTTATATTTTAAGGAGATGGAAATCATGAGTTCAGAGCCTATTGAAAGAAGAGTTAGTTATATTGCAGATAAGTTAAGGGGTAGCCAATGTACTCTATGTGGAAGAAAATATTTTAAGCCAAGAGATTACTGCGGAACATGTGGGAGAATTAGCTTTGGAAAAATGAGGGATATAAACTTCTTCTATGCTAAAGGAGTACTTGAAGCATGTACATTAATTACTAGAGCAACAAGGAAATTCAAAATGCTTGAACCATTCATTTATGGAATAATTTCATTTGGAGATGTAAAAGTTCCAGGAAGACTAACAGACCTAATAATCAAGGATGACTTCAATCCATCAGAATATGAAGGGAGAGAGGTTGTGGCAAGATTTAGAAGAAGATGCTCCGTAGGTCCAATAGATATAATTCCAACATCATCATTAGCATTTACATTTGCAGATGAATATTATCCATATATGGAATATAAAATTATGAAACCAAACAAGTATTCAAATAAGCCTGGAATAGTAGCTTACGGTTTATATACATCGAAATTCAGAATAAGGGAGGGAAGAATGGAAAGGTCTGTTCCATTCTTAGATGAAGATGCAATAACAGCTGCAGTTGAAGCTGGGAAAATAGCTTTAATTCAAGCAGCAATAGATGGAAGATTGATTAAGAAAATTTATGTTGGCTCAGAATCAAATCCATATGCAGTTAAACCAATAGCATCAAAAGTAGCACAAGTACTTGATTTAGGAGAGGATATTGGTGAAGGAGTTAGAGGAGTAGATGCAATAGATACTGAATTTGCATGTAAAGCTGCTACGAGCATGTTTAAAGATGCAGTTGCATTATCTAAGTTCATGAATGATAATGGAGAAGACTTCTATGCAATGATTATTGGAACGGATAATTCCCAAGCAGCACCAAGATGGGCTCCAGGTGGAGAATTAGATTTCTTCGTCGGGTTTGGTGGTACAGCATTCATTATAGGGAATAGAGATGTAATAGCTGAAATAGATGGATGGTATTCATGTACATCAGATACCCCAGATTTCTGGAGAAGAGATGGACAGAAATATCCAATGCATGGAGGGAGATTTACAGGTGAACCTGCATATTTTAAACACATAATTAAGGCAGCCATGAAATTAATGGATAAAATGAGACTAAAACCAAAAGATATAGACTATTTTGTTCCACATCAACCAAATGCTAGATTCCCATTAAAAGTGGCGAAAAGATTAGGTTTCAAAGCTGATCAATGCCTACCAGCATTAAGGGTAAGTAATTTTGGGAATTTATATTCAGGCTCATCACCCGCAGGATTAGTAGCAGTATTAGATATAGCTAAACCATATGAGAAAATATTACTCGTAAGTTATGGATCGGGAGCTGGAAGCGATGCATATCTATTAACAGTTACACCATTGATAACGGAAAAGAGGGCTAGAACCGAGAAATTTAATGTTAAATGGCAAATGGAAAATCCATATTTAGAATATCTTGACTACGATACTTATAGAAAATTTAAGGAAGGAATTTAATGGATCTCATTCTGTTTCAAAATCAAATCTACTGATGGATATGGCCGTCCAGCTAATCCATGGAGAAAAGCTCCACCACTAAGACACATTATGCCTCCAGTGCTAAGTATAATTTTATCTAAGCCATACTTTATGATTTCAGCTGCAGTATCACCACCAAGGAATATTAATCCTCCACCAGCAATTCTTTTGGTTAAAACTATTCCATTACAATAACCCTTCTCATAGACACCTAATGGTCCAGCTCTAATTCTAATAGTTTTCTCTTGAAGCTTTTCAGCATAAAGTTCAACCGTCTCCATTCCAATATCCATTATTACACCATTACACTTACTCAGTTCATCAATATGAAAATGCTTATTTTCACCATTCTCCCAAACAATAAAGTCTACTGGATGATAAATATTAAACTTCTTAACCAGCATTTTAGCAGTTTCGAAAACTTCTAGTGAAAACTTCTTTTTTAAAAACGCATTATTTCTTGGACCCAAATCATAGCCTTTAACTCTCGCAATTAATTGTCCAGGTAATCCTCCAGTAAATCCATCCATTCTGGAAAGTATTGATATTAAGTAATTGGTTTTAGCTAGCTTAGCTCCACCCATGATTATTCCACATTCCTCTCCAGGCTCAGATAATACCTCACTTAAAGCTTTAAGCTCATATATTGATCTAACTCCAATCCATGTTTTAGCAATATATGGCATTGCCATTAAACTTGTATGAGCTCTATGCCAAACTGGCATTGCATCATTAACACAACTCTTAATTACATTCTTAAAGAATTTAATGTACATTGAATTTGATGGATCAAAATTATATTCTTCATCAAACATTCTCACATTATCAAGCAACAATATTTCCTTCTCCTTAAGCTCCTTAATTCTCCGTTTAGTCTCTTCGGTAAATACTTTCTCTTTAGGTATGAATTCGATATCAATACTTGAAGGTAATAATTTTCTTAGTATAATCCAATGCTGCTTTAAACCTATGAAATCCTTATTTCCAGGCCTACCTTGATGAGCAGTTACAACTAAGCCTGCATATTCAGACATTAATTCTAATACATGAGCATAAGCAATTATCCTCATATTATCCTCCATAATTCTACCATTAACTACTGGAACATTAATATCAATCCTAACAAGCGTTGGAGATTTTAATTGTGAAGCTAAATTCACTAACCAGTAGTTTCTAGTAATCTTATAGTAATCTAAAGCCATCTAGAACACCATATTTACGGTAGTAGATATTACTTAAAAGCATTTACCTAAGACCTAGTAAACTATAATTTGAATTTTAGTATTAGTTAAGTGTGAAGGTGAACTTATTATGGGGAGATTCGAAGTAATGGCATTATTACAAGCAGCGAGATATTACGTACTTTCAGGAGACATTGAAAAAGCATTCTCATTTGGACTTAATAGGGCAATATTCTATGCATGGGCTAAACATCGAAG
>CAZCCB010000003.1:0-34926 GCA_964497155.1 uncultured Nitrososphaerota archaeon
TATTAGTATTAATGCTAGTGCAAATATTGTTTGCATAATTATTGAAGCGAGAATCCAATTATTAAATAGTATGAGAGAATTAATATTTTCATGAGTTATTGGCCATAAAAGTGGATTGTATTGATGATGAAATGCATCAATTATTAAATGAATTTCAGCTGAAATAAATACTGAAAACACATAATTGAATATACTATACTTATGTGTAAATTTTCTTTTCAAAAATCTCTCAATAAATAGCCTATAGAGGGGTAATATTGCTAGACCGATAATCCATGAAAATAATAATGAGCCAATTAGGCTATGTAAAATTAGTCTATTGTATGGTGGTTTAAATCCGATTGAATAAAGTATTGGATTTTCAATGTCAGGAATTGCGCATCCAACTATAAGTCCAGGTAAACTTAGTTTTCTCCTACTAATTTTATGAACAACATAAGCATGTACATAGTGAAGAGGAGTTAGAACCATTCTTATTCCTCGCTTAGTTTATGCTCCGTTAATGCTAAGTATATCACTATATAATATACTTTTATTCAGTGATATGCTATGTACCCCGAGCTATTAAATAGAACTTTAAGGTTAATTGATGAACATCATAAGTTTTCAAGTGAATGTATATGTCTTGTTGCAAGTGAAAATGCATCCAGTCCATTAGCTAGAATTGCTCTTTCATCAGATTTAATTCAGAGATATACTTATCATGGACATTATAAAGCTTATGAGGAACTTGAGAAAATTGTTGAAAAAGCATTTATTAAGCTATTGGGTGCAGAGCGATGCTGCTTAAATCCTGTTTCTGGAACTACTGCTAATATTGCTGCCTACATGTTATTATCAGATTATAATGCAAAATATATGGCATTAGATCCGGAGCATGGCGGTCATAAAAGCTTCATGGAGGATAATGCTGCTGGAATACTTAGAATGAAAAGATATTCAATTCCATTCATTGGTAGAGATATGCGTATTGATGTTGATAAAACAATTAAATTGATTAGAGAAATTGAACCTACATTAATAATTTTAGGTGCAACCGTAATATTATTTCCACAACCAGTTAAAGAAATTGTTGAAGTTGCAAGGGAAGTTAATGCTAAAGTAATGTTTGATGCTGCACATGTTTTCGGATTAATTATTGGAGGTAAATTTCCAAATCCAATTAAGGATGGAGTAGATGTAATGACTGCAAGTACACACAAAACTTTTCCAGGCCCACAAGGTGGAATAATCTTTTATTCTCTAAAATATGAGGAGAAATTGAAGAAAATAGTTAATACTCTATTTTCAAATTTGCATCCAAATAAATTGCCTTCTCTAGCAATTACTTTGGCTGAAATGATTACTTATGGAAATGATTATGCTCGACAAATAATTGTTAATGCAAAAACTTTAGCTGAGAGATTAAATGAACTTGGAGTTCCAGTTTTATGTGAACATTTAGGTTTTACTGAGACTCATCAGGTAGTTATTGATGCATCGAAATTCGGTGGAGGATTAAAGGCGTTAGAGATGCTTAGAAGTTCAGGTATTCTATGCACTGCGGTTAAGATACCAATTGATCATGGAAAGAATAGCATTAGTGGATTAAGGCTTGGAACAGCTGAAGTTACTAGACTTGGAATGAAGGAAGATGAAATGAGGATCATAGCAGAATTAATTGCACAAAGCTTATTCAAAAGAAAAAGTTTCTCAGAAGTTAAATTTAAGGTCAGGGAGCTTAAGCATAATTTTAATAAAGTACACTATTGCTTTGATTCTAAAATTAATGCTTATGAAAATTTTATTAAGTTCATTATGAGATTTTAATTATTTTATTAATTTATTTATTATAGGAAGCTTTTATTAGCAATTAAATCAAATATATTCTAATTCATTAGGGTGCAGAGATTGATGAGTAAACTTAAAATTTTAAGGAAATTACTAAAGGGAAATTTAGGTTTAATGACTTTTACTAGTGGATTATGGAATTTCGCTGGTCAAATGGTTTGGCCATTCATGTCACTATATTACATTTCGCTTGGAGCTTCATATTTTGAATTAGGTTTAATTTCATCTTTATGGAGTATTTCAAGGCTATTTCCATTAATTATCGGGGGATATTTAACAGATAAATTTGGTAGAAGGAAAATTGTCATCTACTTAAGTTTTATCTTATCAATAATAAATATTTTCTATGCATTAGCTCCCAACTGGATTTTCCTAATTCCAGTAATACTTATTGATGGATTTGCATCTGGACTACGAGAACCTGCATTTATGGCCATTATTGCTGATTCAATTAATGCTAAATTTAGAGCTTTAGGATTTGCAATATGGGATTTCGGTCCATCATTATTTGGAGTATTTTCACCTTATATTGCTGGAATGTTAATAGATAAAATTGGTTTGAATTATTTTATGAAAATTGCTTTCATAATAGTATTTATATTCTCATTTATGGCATGTTTAATGAGATTATTCTTTTTAAAGGAGACATTAAAAATATCTTCAATTACTTCATCAAAATTTTCAATTAAACAGATTGTAATTAGCAATATAACTTTCATTTCAACTACTAGGAAAGAAATTTTACTATTCCTATTTTCATCAGCATTAGCCTCATTAATTTATGGTGCAGCTGAGCCATTCTTCGTTGTTTATGCTGTTTATGATGTAATTAGAATTTCAGCTTCAAATTGGGGGCTAATTACTATGCTAAGATCAGCATTAAGGCTAATATTTACTCCAATAATTGCATATATTTCCGATAAAATTGGGAGAATTAAACTTCTAATATTCTCATTAATTATCTCATCAATTTCAATTGTATTCTTTATATTTAGTATTTCAATTATTCATGTAGCAATCTCAATTTCACTCTATTCAATTTTCACTAATGCTATTTACATATTAATGGTAGCTTTATTAACCGATTTAATTAAGCAGGAATGTAGAGGGAGAGCTGTAGCAATAAGATGTATTTTAAGTGAAATTTTAATGATGATTGGTTCATTAACTGCAGGATATACATATGAAAATGTATCAAAAACTTTTCCTTTCATTATGTCATCATTAACTCTAATAATTGTTGCATTTCTAGTAACTATTTCAATTATTAGGATTAGAAGAGAATAGTAAAACATTAAATTTTATGATTATATTTCTATTATTAGGTGTACTGTGTGAAGGAGAGACATTTATTCACATTATATAAAATTGCACTATTAGGTGGATGCTGGAAACCAATATTTATTTCATCTCAAAAATTAGGTGAAGTACTAGGAATTTCGCAGCAATCAGCTTCAAGAAGACTTAAAGAACTTGAAGAAATGAATTTAATTATTAGGGAAATTTCTAGAAGAGGTCAATTTATTAAATTAACTAATAAAGGAGTTGAAGTTCTAAGAAATGTTTATGTTAATTTAAAGAAGTTATTTTCAGAAATTCCTAAATCATTTATCCTTAGGGGACGTGTTTTCACAGGTTTTGGTGAAGGAGCATACTATATGTCCATACCCTATTATTATAAGCAATTTGTTGAGAAATTAGGTTTTAAACCTTATATTGGAACTTTAAATTTGAAATTAAAAAGTATACATGATTTAGAGGTGAAAAAACTATTATATCTTTTACCTGGTATTGAAATTAAAGGCTTTTCAAATGGGAAGAGATCTTATGGAGGTGCTAAGTGCTTTAAGGCTAAAATTAATGGTATTAATGGCGCAGTAATATTAATTGAGAGGACTCATTATGGTGATGATGTTATTGAGGTAATTTCACCTAAAAGGCTTAGGGATGAATTAAATTTGAAGGATGGTGATGAAGTTATAGTTGAAGTTTGTTTGGAATCTTAATTTTGTTCATTGATTCATTTCTTTAGATAATTTATATTCTAAACTATGCTTTTCTAATTCACTTAAAATTTCTGGATTCTTGTCTATTAATTTCTGAACTAAACTTAAATATCTTGCAATTCTAATTGCTTCCGGTGAAATTTCAATAAGTTCTTTCCCATCAAGTAGAACATAGTGTTTCTGATTTATTTTCTCTTTAGTATCGAATATTGCTTCATTAACTGACGTATGTAATTGTAGACAATGTGGTGATCCATCTATTGTTAATACTGTTATGCTTAATGGTTTTGATGCCCTAATTATTGAGGCTAATTTGCCATATCCTAATGCTCCCTCTCTTTCTGGGCAATATGTTAGAACAACTTTATTTCTACTCATTTTTTCAAATATTTTTGGATTAACATTTTCAACGCAATCTCCAACCAATAGGATATTAGAATTTTTGAGTATTGGTGCTTTAACCCAAATACTTAATAACTTAGCTTTAATCATGTTTTCTCCTCCATCTATCCAATACTAGGTATACGCATAGTTCTCCACACATTGTGCATGGTCCTTCAGTTCCACCAAATCTTTTATGCATTTTTCTTGCTTTTTCGGGGTCAAATGATAATTCAAACATTTTCTTCCAATCAAGTTTTGCTCTTGCAATTGACATTTCCAAATCTTTTTTGGAGGCTTTATCGCCTAATTTTACTATGTCTCCAGCATGTGCTGCTATTTTTGCTGCAATTAATCCTTCTTTTACATCTTCTGGGCTTGGTAATGATAAATGTTCTGCTGGAGTTAAATAGCATATTAAGTCTGCTCCTTCTGCTGCTGCTATTGCCGCCCCAATAGCTGATGATATATGATCATATCCAGCTCCAATATCTGTTACTATTGGACCTAAAACGTAGTATGGTGCACCTTTACATACTGCCTTCTGCAATCTAATGTTTGCTGCAACTTGATTTAATGGCATATGTCCCGGCCCCTCAACCATTACCTGTACTCCCGCTTCCCATGATTGCTCAACTAATTCAGATACTACCAGTAATTCTGCCATTTGGAGATAGTCATGTGCATCTGCAATTGCTCCAGGTCTTAATGCATCACCTAGACTTATAACTACATCATACTTTCCTGCTAATTCAAGTAAATAGTCATAGTTTTCATATAATGGATTTTCCTTTTCATTATGAAGCATCCATGCTGCTAAAATTGCTCCACCCCTACTAACTATTCCCGCTATTCTATTCATTTTAACTGCTTTTTCAGCAATTTCCCTAGTTATTCCTGCATGAATTGTCATGAAGTCAACGCCATCTTTCATGTGAAGTTCAATGGTATTGAATATATCGTCCTCATCCATGTGAATTCCAGCACCCTTTCTTTTAGCAGCATCAATGAATGCTTGATATATTGGAACTGTTCCGAATGGAACTGGAGCTACTTCCATTAATTTTCTTCTAATAGTATTTAAGTCTCCACCAGTGCTTAAATCCATAATTGTATCGGTGCCATATTTAATTGCAATTTTAGCTTTCTTAATTTCCATATCTAAATTTACATAAAGAGTTGAAGTTCCAATATTAACATTAACCTTAGTTTTTAATAATGATCCAATTCCAACAATCTTAATATTCTTTCTCCTAATGTTTTTAGGTATAATTACTAATCCCTTGGCTACCATTCTAGCTAATTTTTGAGGGTCAATACCTTCTTCTTTAGCTACAATTTTAATTTCCTCACTTATAATTCCTTTACGAGCTTCAATTAACTGAGTCGCCATTACATGTTCCTCCAAGCTCCGTGACTTAAAGTGAATAACTCATCTATATTATTCTATTCTTCGATTTCAATAGCATATGTTGGACATAATTTTACTATATGCTTAATATTTTCTACAAATTTATCCGGGATTAATCCAAAATTCCTTTTATTTTCGATTCTAAACTCATTCTTAATTTGCGCTATTGCTTCCTCTGAATATTCAAAAATTTTAGGAGCGAGTGCAATGCATCCTCCACAACCAATGCATCTTTCCTCAATAATTTTCACCTTAATCATTCAATCACTCCCTCAAATGATACTCCTCTCATATTACAATGCACTTCATAATGAGGTGTATTTTTAACCTATATATTCACCAATATATAGTTATTATTTAGAGGTTGAGTCTATTGAGAGTAGTATTACTGACTCATACACCTAATCCTGAGCGTGTCGTTGCTAGTGCAATTAGGCAATGCAGGAGTCGTAAGCCTGCTGACCAATTATATAATGAGCTTAGTGATGATGATGTTAAGAGATTAATTAGAATGTGTATAGAGATGGGTCATTTAAGTCCGATTGAACATGCTTCATTTACATTTCTAATTGAAGGTATAAGTAGAGTTACAAGTCATCAGCTTGTAAGGCATAGAATTGCAAGTTATAGTCAGCAAAGTCAGCGTGCAGTTAATTTGAAAAATGCAGAGTTTATAATACCACCAACAATTGAAAGAAATGAGAAGGCAATTAAGATTTTTAATGAAGCTATTGAAGTTGCTCGTAAAGCTTATGAGAAGTTAATTGAATTAGGAGTTCCTAGGGAGGATGCAAGATACGTTATTCCTCAAGCAGTTGAAACTTCAATTGTAGTTACAATGAATGCTCGTGAATTGATGCATTTCTTTAATTTACGATTAGCTGAAGATGCTCAATGGGAAATAAGGGAAATGGCTAAGCTAATGCTCAAAGAAGTAATTAAAGTTGCTCCAACCATATTTGAGAAATATAGAAGTTACCTTGAAGAATAGTATACTGGAATATCATACCATCTCCTGCCAATATAATAGATTTTCCTAGCTCTCCTAGTTTTATGTCCAATAATCACGCATATTAATATCCCTCCAATAAATCCTCCAATATGTGCCCAAAAAGCTACTCCTGAATAGTATATGAATGGAGCTATTAAACTAAAGAAGCCCATGTATAATTGATATAGAAACCAAAATCCAATGAAGATAATTGCTGGAACTGAAATCATTATTGGTAAACCGAATATATCGTAAGTCATAACTCCAATTCTTGAATATGGAAACATTATTAGATATGCTCCGAGAATTCCAGAAATAGCTCCACTAGCTCCAATACATGGAATTCGAAGTGGATCAATTACCTTTATACCAGTCAAGTATGGTCCATAGATGATTATTGGCTGTGCAAATAGTAACTGTATAATTATATGTATTATTGATGCAAAAATACCGCTCAATAAATATAGCATTAAGTATTTAGCCTTACCTAATCTCGATTCAACGCTACTTCCAAATACATGTAGGTAAATCATATTGCCTAATAAGTGATAGAAGCTTCCATGAAGAAACATCGAGGTAATTAAAGTATATAGTCTTTCACCTCTAATAATTTTAGCTGGTATCATTCCAAATCTAATTGTAGCTATTTCTAATGCTCTTCCTCCGCGAATGATTAAGTATAAGAATATTATTACGTTAATTGCTATTAAGCTCCAAGTAATTATTGGCGTTTTCCTTGGAGGTTCAGCTCTAGTTGGAATCATTAAATCACCTTAATTCAATATTGAATAGTAACGTCAATTAAAATTTACTGAATTATAAGCTCAAATATTTATTCAAATTCTATCGTTGCTGGGGGCTTATTAGTTATATCGTATAAAACTCTATTTACACTCTCAACTTCATTAGTTATTCTACTAGCAATTTTCTCTAATATTTTCCATGGTAATTTAACGAAATTAGCTGTCATTCCATCTTCACTATAAACAATTCTTAATGCAATGGCATACTCATATGCTCTCTGATCACCCATAACTCCAACAGTTTTAATTGAAAGTAATACTGGAAAAGCTTGCCAAACTTTCCAGTACCATCCGCTTTTTTTCATTTCTTCTTCAACAATTTTATCCGCTCTCCTCAAAATTTCAATTTTATCCTTAGTAACTTCACCAATAATCCTAATTGCTAATCCTGGTCCTGGAAATGGATGTCTTTTAACTAATTCTCTTGGTAAACCTAGTTTTGTAGCTATTTTTCTAACTTCATCCTTATATAAATCTGCGATTGGTTCAATTAACCTAAATTTCATACCTTTAGGTAAGACTACATTATGATGACTCTTAATTCTATCGGCAAGAGGGCTAGCTTGACCGCTTTCAATTCTATCTGGATAAATTGTTCCTTGACCTAAAAATTCAAATTTACCATAAATCTTCTCTAATTCTCTAGCTTTATCTTCAAATACTTCAATGAAAGTCCTAGCAATAATTTGCCTTTTCATTTCAGGATCAGTAATCCCCTTTAATCTTTCTAAGAAAATTTGTTCTGCATCAACTTTATGAATATATTTAAATCCAAATTTTTTCAGCATTCTAATAACTTCCTTATCTTCATTTTCACGCATTAATCCAGTATTAACGTAAACCAAATGGAGTCTATCTCCAATAGCCATTTTAATTAGATATGCAGCTGTTGTTGAATCAACTCCCCCACTAGCAGCCATAATGACATTACTGTTACCAACAATTCTTCTAATTTCATTAACTTTCTTTTTAATGAAATCTCCTAATCTCCAATTAGGCCTACATTTACAAATTTCAAATAAAAAGTTTCTTAAAATCTGTTTTCCAAATTTAGTATGTTTAACTTCGGGATGAAATTGTAGACCATAAATTGGATATTTTTTAGATTTGAATGCTGCTATTGGAGTATAATTTGTTGAAGCTAAGACTTCAAATTCATTAGGCAATTTTGCTACCAAATCTTTATGTGACATCCAAACTTTCTGCTCTAATGGCGTATTCTTAAAAATAGTATTGTATGTGTGGATTTTTAAAGTGCTTAATCCATACTCCCCTTCCTTGCCTCTAATAACTTCTCCACCAAGCATTTTAGCTAATAATTGATGTCCGTAACATATTCCTAAAATTGGAATTTCATTTTTAATCGCCCACTTTAAAATCTCACTATTAACTCTAGGCGCATTCTTTTCATATACACTCCTAGGACCACCAGAAAGTATAATTGCTTTAGGATTAATCTTAGAATAAGTTTCCAATTTAGCTGTATATGGAACTACTTCACTATATACCTTCAACTCTCTTACTCTTCTAGCAATTAAATGTGTATATTGAGATCCAAAATCAATCACGATAACTTTATCCAATTTCATTTTATTTCTCATTCTCATTATTAAGTCAATCTTTTACTTAAATAAATCTCCTCCTCAATGTTGACTATTTATTGAATATATTTACATGTGTAAAGAATATTTGATATCCAAGTAAAAGATAAAATATTTATCCAAATTTTCTAATTATCATATGACCAAAGTGAGAGGGTTTTTATGAGTAGTGAGTTAAAAAGTGCTAATCAATTAAAATACTTATTTCATCCTAAATCAATTGCAGTTATAGGTGCATCGAGATCACCAGGAAAAATTGGTCATGAAATTGTTAGGAACATTATTGGCTTTGGATTTGATGGTAAAATTTATCCTATCAACCCCAATGCAAATGAAATTTTAGGTCTTAAAGCTTATCCATCAGTACTAAATGTCCCAGATGAAATTGACTTAGCAGTTATTTCAGTTCCAGCCAAAATAGTCCCTAAAGTTTTAGAGGAATGCGGAAAGAAAGGTGTAAAAGTTGTTGTAATTATTAGTTCAGGTTTCTCGGAAATAGGCAATGTTGAAGCTGAGCATAAACTAGTTAAAATTGCTAGAAAATATGGTATGAGAATACTTGGACCAAATGTTTTCGGTATACTTTATACTCCTTCCAAATTAAATGCTACATTTGGTCCAATGAAGGTTCGTAAAGGCAATATTGCATTTATTTCTCAAAGCGGAGCTTTAGGTATAGCACTTATGGGATGGACTTTCCTTGAAAGAATAGGTTTATCAGCAGTTGTAAGTGTCGGTAATAAAGCTGACATTGAAGATTCAGACTTATTAGAATTCTTCGTCAATGATCCAAATTCAAAAGTAATACTAATTTACATGGAAGGACTAAAAAATGGGAGGCGCTTCTTAGAAGTAGCAAAGAAAGTAACTAAAGTTAAGCCAGTAATAGTACTTAAAGCAGGAAGATCTAAAAGAGGAGCAATAGCAGCTGCCTCACATACTGGCTCACTAGCTGGTTCAGATGAAATTTATAGTGCAGCATTTAGACAAGCTGGAATTTTAAGGGCGAATTCAATTCAACAAGCATTTGATTGGGCTAGAACAATGGTATTTCAGCCACCGCCAATAAATGAGAATTGCATTGTTATAACTAATGGAGGAGGAGCTGGAGTAATAGCTGCAGATGCATGCGAAGAATATAAGCTATGCCTAATTGATTTACCAAAAGATTTAGCTGATAAATTTAGAGAATACATGCCTCCATTTGGAAGCGTAAGAAATCCAATTGACCTAACTGGAGAAGCAACCGAGGAAGATTATGGTGGAGCCATTAGAGTTGCACTTGAAGATCCTAGAATTGGAGCCATATTAGTAATCTATTGTCATACGGCAATAACCGATCCAGGTATGGTTGCTAGAGCTATTGTTAGAAGTTATATTGAATCTAGAGCTCCTAAACCAATTGTAGTAAGCTTTATTGGCGGTGTAGAATGTTATGAAGGCTTAAAATTACTAAATGATGTTGGTGTACCAGCGTATCCATCTCCAGATAGAGCTGCATCATCTTTAGGAGCATATTATAGATGGGCTAGATATGCTGGAATTTTTGAAAAATTTAAAGCTTAGCATTAAGTTATCTTCAATTATTATTTTTTAATTTCACTTAAAACATATTTAATGATTTTTTCAGCTATATTAAATGGAGTAACTGATTGTAATCCCTGCCAGTTAGGCATGCTATTCACTTCAGTAATATAGTACTTTCCATTATTATTCTCAATTATATCGATTCCAGCAATTTCACAGCCAGTTACTTCAGCAGCCTTAATAGCTAATTCAGTTAATTCCCTATTTAACTTAACATATTTTGGTTTAGCTCCTTGAGCAATATTAGTTTTCCAAGTATTAGATTGCCTAATCATTGAAGAAACTACTTCTCCACCAATAATGAATGCTCTAATATCCCTATTTTTATGAGGAATAAATTTCTGTATGTAAATTACATTTCCAATAGCATTTAATGTTTTAAAAACTCTAAATGCAAGATCAAAATCATTGACCCTAATAATTCCATATCCTCTAGAACCAAATATTGGTTTAATAACAACATCTCCCCCAAGTTCGTTAAATGCATTTAATGCCTCATTAATATTTTCAACTACAATTGTCTCGGGAACTGGAATTCCATTTCTTTCTAAAATTAATAATGTTGCAAATTTATCTATGCATTTTTCAATTGCATTTGGACTATTAACTACCTTTACTCCACTATTATGTAATTTATGAAGTGCATTTAATCTAGAAAATGTTTTCTCCGGAGATGTAACTCCTAAAGGTCTAACTATTAATGATGAAAGTTTCTCTGCTAAATCAACACCCCTATACATTACCTTAAATTTACAATTAATTCCAACAATAACTCTTGATAAATTTATACAAGCAGCTTTTAATCCATATTTTCTAATAGCTTTTATTAATTGAATCGATGTCCATGATCTAGGATTTCTAGTTGCTATTCCAATAATCATGATGGGTCAAATAATAATTAGATTTTAGTAAATTAATTTTTAATCCACTTAGCATTCTTAATGAAGTCTAATCCTTTAGCTTCAAAAGATCCAATTTGAATTCTATGATATATTTCATTATTAACTAGGTCATGTACCTCCTCAAGCTTTCCCCTAACATAAATAATATCTCCAGGAGCTGCTATATCACAATATAATCCCTCATAACTTACAATTTCTCTCAAATTTTCAACTCTTTTTCCTTCTAGGAATTCTATTTCATCAATTAAATATTTAGCTGGAAGAAATATTGATTCAGATGAATCAATAACCTTACATTTAATTGTCACAATTCCTTTGAATTTATACATCTTAGATTCATGTTTCTCAGTTATTTCATTTTCAAGTTTAACTGGATGTATGGAGAAAAATGTTCCATCGTAAAGTCCAGTATACCATCTATTACGTATTAATTGGCATGCCTCATTGAATGTAAATGGATGTATTCTAACAATTTCATTAGCATATTTTTCAATCTCCTTTTCATGTAGTCTTTCAAATTTAGTATTTTCATAAAATAAATTAAGAATAGATTGCTTAACTTTATATGAATTATTCTTTCCATATACAATTAAATCTATATCAGAAAATTTTGGATTATGAATCTTAATTAAAATAGATCCAGTTATCCCTAAATTTTGGCTAGAAATTTTACTCTCATCTATAATTGTATTAATCAAGCTAGCTACTTTTTCTTCAAGCTCATCTGTTGGATTTTTAAGTATCTCCTGAATTCTCTTTTCAGGTTTATAATGTACTTTAATTCTATTAATTGGAACGCCAATAATTTCAATATTTAAATATTTATCAAAATAAATATATTGAGGGAAAAATTTTTCAAGATACTCTTTAACTTTCATTACTCCAGAAGCACTATAGTATGGTAGTATTCTTCCATATTCATTTTTATCTCTCTTCCATCCCAGCTTTTTCGCTCCTTCAGCTTCCCATGGAACATACTTTAAATATGATATTACTCTGTCTTTTGGATGAATATTTCCGACGACACAGAATATCATTCCTTCTATAGTCTCTATGAAGTCTCTATCTCTAAATTTTCTCATACTAGTATTTCCCTATAGTTTTCCGAAGCCTATTGATTTCATGAGTACTTTAATATTTACGTATCCGCTCTTATATGTTGCTCCAGTTTTCCTATTTGTAATAGTTATTGCTGCTGGTGCAAATAGATGTGGATCTACTTTATAGAAATCGAAGTTATATCCCTTGAATATTTCATAGAATGGTTTACCGTAATCTCTTGAAGTACATGATGGTACCTTCTTAATTATTTCCTTTAATTCCTCCTCATTTTCATAATTTACAAGATAGGTGGTTTCTCCTCCATATAGTATCATGTCATTTGTTCTACCCATCATTATCATTGAATCTGGATGTACTGGTGCTATTGGACATATTCCTGATCCACTAATTATCTTTTTAATATCAAATTTAAGTTCATGTAATTTATGTATACCTGTCTCAACTATTCTAGCACTTATTTGAACTGATCCTGTAATGCTATTTGTTGGTGTTATTACCATGTATAGGTTATTTGTTTTTACATTACATTTTTCAGCTATTTCCTTTGCAACTTCATCTGTTGGTAGTTTCGATGCTTCTAATACTATTACAGCTTCATCTGAAGTATCTTCATATCCTATTTCTTCATAAAGATATTTTGGTTTTTTAGATAATGCTCTGGCTGGTCCAGATCCCATTGCAAAGTATTTTCCTACACTTATTCTCCATCCAGCATATTGTGAAGCCATGCATGCGATTACTGGATAATCAGTATAAACATTTACTACTGGAAGTATTGTTTCGCCATATGTTTTGTGAGATAAATTAACTTCTGCCAATCCTCCTAAACAAATTTTTGATGCATAGATTCCTGCTAGAAATCCTCCTGAAACTTTTACTCCACAATCAATTATTGTTGCACCTGAATCTGTCTTTGATACTTCGATGTTTAATTCATCCTTCTTGCTAATCATTTCATCAATTATTTTTAAAGCCATCTTATTTACACTTATCAAATCTATTCTCCCCCTTCAATAAGCTCTAAGAATTTCTTTAAATGTGGATTGTTTGATATTGATATAAATAATCTTCCATTAGCTTTTGTACTTGCCATGTAATCTCCAAGGAATAGGTAGAATGGTCCTTCAATCACTACTCCTTTAACTTTAGCTGTTTTCGATATATCTTCAATGTAGAATGATGGTAATATTGAATCTACATGTCCACATACAATTATTTTACCTCCAGTCATTCCCGATCCAATTCTTCTCGTACAATTTCCTTTAACAAGTATTGATCCACCCTTCATATTTGCTCCTAAAAATTCTAGGCAGTTTCCATCTATGATTATTGTTCCTTTAATCATTCCCCTGCCAACTTCAACTCCAGCATTTCCATGAATAACTATTTTTCCTCCCTTCATTCCAAATTCTGGTCTTTCACCTCTAAATCTTGCACCAATATAGTCTCCAGCATTTCCATGTATTTCAATTGTACCATTGGTCATTTCCGCTCCAATCCATGAGCCAACATTTCCATGAACAAGTATTGATCCACCCTTCATTTTCATTCCAAGATAGTGACCTACATCTCCCTTAACAATAATTTCACCAGTAGTCATTTCAGCTCCAATACTCCATAATTTTCTGGTGCTTCCTTCAATTATTATTCTAATTTTACTTGCATCATCAACTGGCTCTCCAACCACTTCAAATAGTTCACCAAGCTTTCTTTCCTTATTACCTTCATAAACCACTAAGCCTAATATCTCATTTAGGCTTTTACCAGCAAAGTTTTCTGGCTTAATTACATCAACTTCAACTGGAACCTTAAATTCCTTTTTAGGCTTAATTATGATTTCACATATTTCTCCATTCATTTCATTCACCTCCTGCAGTTATTGCTTGTAAATGCCTAATTTCATGGTCCATTATTTCATAATTATCAAAACTAACTGTATACCACTCCTTGAACCTCTCTCTAATCTCTTTGATTACTTCATTCATTAATTCTTGCTCAACTTTAGCTTTAACATAATAGGTTGTTCCAAACGTATGTTTTACAATTTCACCATTCTTTACTATTATTTCACCGTTCTTTATTGTATAAACTGCCTTGCTGAATGCTTTCACAATTAACTTCGGATTCTTTGATAAATCAACTTCACGTGGATTAATGTCATATATTGCTACGTCAGCATCTGCTCCTATACCTAAATGACCTTTATTGTTTAATCCAAGTAATTTGGCTGGTCCAGCTCTAGTTATAACTGTAATTTCATATAAGTCATATTCCCTATCGATTGTTGGTAAAGCAACTGCTTTTAATGCTCTTTTACTTAGCTTATCTATAACCTCCTCTCTAGCTTTCTTGCTCATTAACCATGATATTACTTCTGGATATTTCTGGAATGGGCCTCCATTTGGATGATCTGTTGTTAAGACTATTTTCCATGGATCCTTAACTAGTAATGCTGTTTCAAGTCCTATACACCATTGAACCGCATTTACATAATTCTTCTCCCTATAAATGAATGGAACTACTCCAGCTGCACATTCTCCTTCTACCTCTGCTCCACCCCACTTCCATTTTGTCATGTGATATAGTGCGAATTCAAATGGGGCATCACCTGTCATTGTTGTTGCTTCACCAAATATTATTTGTCCAAGATCCAACGTTACGTGATTAACTGAATTTACATATTTCGATATTTCTTCAGCTCTACTCTTAAAATTACCCCAACCAACTCCTCCATAACTATTAAATTGAATATGCGTTACATGCATAACCACTTTATCTTCATGTGCTAAATCTGAAACTGCTTTCATCGTATTAATTGTGGTTACCCAATTTCCTGGTATTCCAAGCCTATTACAATGAACATGTATCGGATGAGGTAGTTTCAGCATTTCATTTACCTTACATAATCCTCTAACTATCTCTCTTGGTGTTAAATTGAATAGAGGTATCTGTTCATCTAAATCTAATCCATAACCCTTACCTCTAATCCATGGTATTGCTACTCCTGGATCAACAAGTTTAATTGCATATCCCTTTGTTGCATTTAAGAGCCAAGCTACAAATGCGGCGCATTTCTCATAGTCTTTATTCTCTAGATATTTTAGAACGAACCAGTTTGAATCCATTAATATGAATACTGCCTTGTCTATTATTGGTGTATCATCTAGCTCTTCATGTGTATGTCTATTTTTAAGCGGCGGTGAGGCTGGCTCAATAACTGTCGTATATCCCATTTCAGCATATTGATATCCAATAATTGTAGTTGAAGGAACAGTATATCCTGTTCCTGATCTACGTATACCTGGAATTAACTTAAATACATGATAATAATGATCTTCAGGTCTCATTAATCTACCTAAATTAACTTTTGGACCTGCAATATGAGAATGTAGGTCAACTCCACCCGGCATTACAACCTTTCCTGAAGCATCAATAACTTTAGCTTTAGATTCATCTATTTCATTAACTGAAACTATTTTACCGTTCTTTATGGCTAGATCCATTACTTCTCCATTAACATTATTTAATGGATCATAAACTATACCATTCTTAATTAAAATTTGATTATTCATTTAGCTACCCCCTTAAGCCTTTTAACTTCATTTAAAAGCTTAATCAAAATTTCTTCATCACTAAGTACTCCCAGTGGCGGTTCAACAAGTTTCTTTAATCTCAACACTACTTTGTCCATTCTATATGCTGATCCTTCACATTCAATTCCAACGAATGCTGATGGTATAACTATTTCAGATATTAAGCTTGTTAAATTCCATTTTGGATCAATAGTTATTACTGGTATTTTCATTAAGTTTTCAATTGCTTTAGCTGGGAAGTGGGCTACTGGATCGGATGCAACTATCAATGCTGCATCAACATCACCATTCATTAGTAAATCTGGAGCTGAAGTTACTCCTGGATTATGTCTTGGATATCCACGGCTAAAGTCAACTGCATATGGATATCCTGTAGCCCATAATGTAGCCATATTGGCTCCAACAACATTGTAGTGTCCTCGCATTGGCATTAATACGAATTTTGTCCAATTATTTAATTCTTGAACTAATCTAACTACTTCTTCTATATTTCTACCTTTACCCATGCTCATAGTTACTCCTAATCCGAAGAATAGTACTCCAAATCTTGCTGATCTCATCATGTCAGCTAATTCATAAATCTTATCTACTGATACTCCTGCTACTTCATCGACTTCAAGATCTAAATCATTTATTGCCATTCTCAGTGCTCTAATTAATTCGTAATCTTCTTTCGGATTAACTCTTATGAATAAGTCTGCTATTCTTGCTGTAGCAGTTTCTCTAACATCAACTACAACTATTTTCCTTTCCTTTCTACTCTTTATATGATATCCTTTTGACATTGCACTATATCTTGCTGGATGTCTTGGATGTGCATTAAATGGATTGCAACCCCAATAGATCATTAAATCAGCAAAGTTTCTTATTTGTCCTAATGTTGCTGCTACGGTTCCAACTTCCTGTACCCCCAGTATCGTTGGTCCATGACACATTACACTTGTATTATCCATAACTCCTCCAAGTAATTCTGCTAATTCAACTCCAATTCTAATTGCCTCTGTTGAAGTTGAACTCCAACCATAGAGAAGTGGGTATGAGGCATTAACAAGAATTTCAGCCGCTTTCCTTATGGCTTCATCTAGAGATACTTCAACAAATTTACTATTAACCTTTATATATGGTTTCAATATCCTATTTTCTCTATAATGCATTATTTTTGAATGCCCTAATGGACATGCTCCTCTAACTTCAGCTATAATTCCATTCTTAACTTTTACAGTTAAATCATCGCATAAGCTTCCGCAAAAACTACATATAACCGATGTGAATATTTTCTCTTCCTCTCCACCTTCAACTTTATATTCCTCAATCTTTATTTCAGGAACACTTACTCCATAAACTTTAGATAATAACTCAATCTGTGTTAATGGCTTTTGCTTTGCTGGCTTTATTTCTACTTCAACTCCCTTAAATGTAGGCATTCCAGATCCATATGTATTTGGATTAGTTACGAGGTTTGCCCATGGACCCATAGGCATAAAAACGATTCCCGGATGCTTAAATCTTGATTTAACTGCCTTAACAGTAACGCTTCCATATTTACTTGAAATTTCTATTAAGTCTCCATCTTTAATTCCAAGCTTACTTAAATCTTCACCATCAAGCTCTGCCACTGCCACTTTTACATAATAATCATTTGTTAGCTTTCCTTTATCCATTGAAGTTCCTTGATCAATCGTTCTACCAGTAACTAAAATCGCTCGAATACTTGTACTCATAATTAATTAACCTCCCTACTTATTGGGGCTTCTCGATTAACTTTACTTTCCTTAGTACAACTCCAGCCTTACTATGAGGCTTTCTCACTAATTGATCACCATACTTTTCTATTTCTCTAGCTTCATCAGCTAGTTTAGCTGCCTCCCTCATTAATTCGTGAGCTGATGCACAAAGTGAAGTATAAACCTCCCATTCCTTAATTACAAAGCAAGCTTTAGTAGTTAGATCGGCTACACGTTTGCTCATTTCCCATGCAGCATAAGCTTTTGCCTTTGCATATGGATTATTGAATTCAGCAGCTTTAATTGCATTATCAGCTTTAACGATAATTGTAGGTAATTCTGGTTTTTCACCCTTCTTTAAGGCTTCAATTACCTTATCAATTGATTCATAGACTATTCGATATGCACCAGTAATTGCCAGTACTTTAATTAAATCTGCATTATAGACTGCCATTTCAATTGGATCTAGAAATTCCCTTCTGGCTCCAAGCATTGAATCTGCTTCAACAATTATGTATCCAAAGCCTTCCTCCTTCAATTTATCCTTAACCTTCTTTGTTGGTGCATCTGCGATTACAATGCATGGAATTTCTTTCTCCTTAACGATATTTCTCGCTTTAGTTGGTCCAGGTAATGCTGCATTTGGAGTTGAAATTATTACTAAATCTGGATTGAATTCTAATGCTCTTTTAGCTACATCTTCGGCTCTTACCTCATCTAATTTTGAACCTGAACCGAATACTCGTACATCAATATCTGTTCTATCAGCTCTTTCATCAAGCAAGTATTCTAGTAATGGGCTGCAGCCAATGCATCCAACCTTTATTATGCTTATCTTTACAACTTTCTCACTCATATTTGACACCCGCGCTAAAGTATATATTAAAAAATTGATTTAAGCTTTAAGAAATAGTGAGTCTAAGATAAGTGTAGCCTATAAATAGGTAAGTTTTTCGAATAATTATCGCATAGGAGGTGTGATTTAATGATTATAAATGGGGTTGAAATCGAAGAAACATTTGCTGAAGCATTTCCAATGTATGCAACCAGAATTTTAATAACTGCTATAAATGAGAAATGGGCTTTAACCGCAGCTCAAGTAGCAACTGGATTTGCAACATCAATAATAGCTGCCCCCGCTGAGGCTGGCGTGGAGGGCTTGGTGCCACCAGATGAAACTCCAGATAGAAGACCTGGAGCACTTATACAAATATATCATAGAAATATACCTGAATTAAAGATTCAAGTATTAAGTAGAATTGGTCAATGTGTATTAACATGTCCAACTACTGCTGTTTTCAATGGATTACCTAATGCTAAACGATTCATTAACATTGGAGGTCCACTTTCAAAATTTGGCGATGGATTTGAGGTTAAAGAAGAACTTTATGGTAAAATAATCTATAAGATTCCAGTAATGGAAGGACTATTTTTAATTGAGGATAAAGTTGGTATTGTTAAAGCTGTCGCTGGAGGTAACCTATTAATTTTGGCTGAAAATTTGGAGGCTGGATTAAAGGCCGCTGAAGCTGCCGTTCAAGCTGTACGTGAAAATGTTAAAGGAGTTATAATGCCATTTCCAGGTGGAATTGTCAGATCTGGATCTAAAGTTGGATCATTAAAATATCCAAAATTAATTGCAACAACAAATCATTACTTCTGCCCTGCAATTAAGGATAAAGTTCCAGATACAAAAGTACCACCAGATGTTAACTGTGTTTATGAAATAGTCATCAACGGACTTGATGTTAAGAGAGTTTTAAAGGCGATGGGAGTAGCAATATTAGCTGCAGCTAAAGTTAAGGGTGTAAAGAAAATTACTGCAGCAAATTATGGTGGAAGGCTAGGTAAATATAAGTTATATACTACCGAAGCTGTAAAAATGGCTTCTGGTGAATAGTCCATTATTATCTTTCCATTATTATTTATTTTATGAAATAGCGGTGATTTTTTGAGAGGAAGCTCCATACTACTTCTTACTGGCTTTACTGGATGGACATTAAATTATATTTATAGAATGATGCTTCCCTCTCTTCTCCCAATAATTGTTAGAGAATTAGGGTTGAGTGGTCTTGAAGCTGGAATGTTAATGTCAAGCTTCTTTATAACTTATGCTTTAATGCAAATTCCAGCTGGAATATTAAGTGACAAAATTAGTAGGAAACAGTTAATTTCAGTATGTATATTTCTATCATCATTAATGACTCTGATGTCTGGGTTAGTCCAATCATATGGTCATCTATTGCTAGCTAGAGCTTTATTTGGTATTTCAGCCAGCTTATTTTATGCTCCAATGATTTCGATGTTAAGTGATGCATACAAGCCTGAATCTAGGGGGAAAGCCATAGGCTTTTTCATGTCTGGTTCTAGGCTAGGTTCAGCAATTGCTCCAATAACTGCAATCTTCTTAGCCAACTTACTTAGTTGGAGATTAACATTTATTGTTCATGCATTTCCAGGATTAATTTTAGCTTTAATCTTCTATTTACTTTCTTATGAGCCAAAGAAGAGTAGTTCCTTTTCAATTGATAATCTAATTAAGTTAAAAATATACTGGAAACCATTATTAATAGCATACACATTGCCATTAGTATCTCTAATGGCCTCAATGAGTCTCCAAACTTTCCTTCCATTATATTTCGTTGAAAATAGAGGAATAAGTATTAATTATGTTGCATTAATAGTATCAGGTGTTTCTGTAGCTGGCTTTTTAGGTCAAATCTTTGGTGGATTTTTAACTGATAGAATTGGATATAAATATGCATCAATAATTTCAATGATATTAGCTTCAATTTCAATATTAATTTTACATTTTTCTCCATCGAATATTATTCTCATTTCTGCAATTATATTTGGCTTAATTAGTGCTGCTGGTACTGCTCCAATAATAACTTATACTGTAGAGTTTTCTCCCATTGAAGTTAGAGGCTTATCATTAGGTATTGGTAATACTACGGGTTTTATTGGGGCATCTATTGGTTCAGCTGTTGGAGGGTTATTAATAGATATTTATGGTTATGATTTCTTTATGTTATTTAATGTAGCAATATTCATTATTGCTACCATAATTTCATTACTGATGCCTATTAAGAAGCAGTGTTGAACTCTAACTATCCTAAGATTATTTTGTCTTTTATTTCACTTAATTTTGGCAGACTATTTTTTGCTCCCAGTTTTGTTGTTGATATTCCTGCAATAATATTTGCAATTTTCACTGCATCAATCAAGCTTTCTCCTCTAATTAATGACCATATAAAACCTGCTGAAAATGCATCTCCAGCTCCAGTTGAGTCTACCGTTTCAACCTTAATTGCTGGAATTAAACGTTTTTCCTGTTTAGTGTATATTTCAGCTCCTCTTCTACCTTTAGTCACTATTATACTGTCTACTCCAAGTTTAAGTAAATCTTTTGGAGAATTAACTTGATTTTTTGATGATTTTTGAAGTATTTTCCAGCTAACCTCATTCATTATGATGTGATTTGAATTTGAAATTATGTTTTCAATTTTATTTAATCCCATTTTAGCATATGGAGTTAAAACTCTATATACAACTGTTTTTCCTTTAGATTTAGCATATGAAGCTATTGCTGAGGCAACTTCTACATAAACCTCACCAATATAAATAATATTACTCAAATCTATCTTGCTCCAATCAACTTCACTTGGAGTTGATAGTGATAATGTTTTTTCATCAGCAATTGTCAATATTTTCTTTAATCCCTTCTCAATGAATATTATTGATCTCGGTATTGTAGCTCCCTTTACAACTATGATCGATGAAATATCTACACCCTCATTTTTGAGTTCCATTAATGCAAGTCTACTATTTTCATCTGTTCCAATCTTACCTATGAAAGCTGATTTGACACCTAATCTAGACAAGCCAATAGCAACATTTGCTGCTGATCCACCAGAAGTAATAGTTATAATTTTTGCTAGTAATGATTCATCATTTCTAGGCATTTTATCAAATGAAACAATTATATCAGTTGAAACTGAGCCGAAAACAGTTACATCCAATTTATTTACAAAGTTTTTGGAATTTTCAATTACTCTCCCAATATATATTTCCTCTAACATATCGTGATATTCAGCCAAATCAAATCCGAAATCTATACAAAACTTAGTTATGCTTTCAACATAAAGCCTGAATAGCTTATCAAATGTCTCCTTTATCTCCTTCAAACTCATCATATTCACTGGTGTTATAAATGTTATAAGCCATCTACCGAGTAGGGTAGGCTTATACCAATTAACCCAGACAGCTCTATTATTAACAATTATTTTTTCACTACCTTGATCTAAAACTTTACATTTAACAAGTTCCTTTAGCTTATTTATAATTGTCTTATTAGAGTATGGAAGTTTCCTAATAAGTTCTGATTGATAAGTTTTCCCATTTAATTTAATGTTTCTTAAAATTTCAAGTGTTATTTTAGATTTGAAGACTGATAGCAATACTTTATAGTGTTCTTCTCTTTCAATTGGAAGCGGAATAATCCATGGCCATACTTTTAAATTCCTTTTCCCCATTTGAAATCACTTCTATACATAATCAATAATTTATTTCCTATGTAAATTTTATTAATTTATATTGTAAAAAGTAAGGGTGATATGCCTATGGCTTTTCTATTAATCCTGCTTTTATTAATGTAGTTGTTAATGCTGTTCCAATTATTATTGCAGCTATTATCATTAAAGCTCTCTCAGTAGCTGAAATTGGTAATAAATACATGAATAATGATGGAACATCTGGCAAACCCATTTTTGAAAGCCATCCCTCAATAACCTTCCAAGGAATAACTATTCCCAATGCATTTATGAATATTAAATTCCCAGTCATATGATCAGCCATAACTCCAACATAACTTGCAAATGCAACTCCGATCGTTCTCTTAAATTTATTTTCACTCCAAATCATTTCTGAAACTCTATGCTGAAAAACCATAACTATAATGAGAGCTGCTACATGCATTATTGGATATAATGGTGCGGAAGCTCCAACCCATGTAGAGTACCATCCAATTATGAGTAACCCCATTACTGCAAATGAAATTAGCCATCCTTTCCTACCATATTTTATTGTTGAAAGTCCACCAGCTGTCAAAGCGCCAATAAGTGGGCAAGCTGTCATTAGTAAACCAAAGATTTCTGGTGTACCTGGTGGAAGCCACCATGCAATTATAGCTCCAATAAATGCTGTTAATGCTCCAAGCCATGGACCTAAAAGCATTCCGTAAATTGGTGCTAATGCAGCTAATATTACTTTAACACTTCCAATTCCACCGAAGATTGGTGGCCCTGGAGTTAATGACATTACATAATAGAGTCCTGCAAAAATTGCAATTAAGGATATATTTTTAGTTGAAAGTTTCAATTTTTATTCCTCCAATTCTAAACTATGAACTGTAATTATCTACACATTATTGTATAACAGTAAACTCAATATAAGCGTTACGAATTAATATGTCAGTGCTAATTTTATTTAGAGTCGCGCTAAGTGGTGAATAATTTGGATGCACTTGAAGGTGACTTTATAGAAAGTAAGGATTCATTAATATTTGATGTTAAAGGTTTGATACATCCACCAAATAAGGTAATTGCTTTCTTAAGATATGTTCCATCATCAAGTGGTGATAGGATTAGAAATAACATCAAGTTTATGAAATTGTATTTACTTCATGATAGATTTAATTTTTTAAGGAGCCACTATCCCCAATATCTCTATTATGATCCAATTTTCAATATTGAATTACAAGCAGTACCAAAAACTTTAATCAAGAAACACTATAAGCCAAGAGAAAGATTGAGTCAAATGGTTAAGGAGAAAGAAGCTTTGGATGAAGTTGAATTATCCGCCCTCCAATTAGCTGAAGAACTTTCATCCATTTCAGATTTATCATTAAATAACTTTGGGATTTCAGGTTCAATATTAGTTAAATTGCATAAACCTAATTCTGATATAGATTTAATAGTCTATGGATCTAAAAACTGCATCAAATTTTATAATTCAATTAAAGAAAACATTAATAGGTTGAAAAGAATTAAAAAATATGATATTGAAGGTTTAATAAAATTATATAAGTTTAGAGTTAAGGATACCCATCTACCATTAAAAACATTCATTAAAATTGAGTCGAGAAAAGTGCTTCAAGGCAGGTTTATGAATAAAGATTATTACATTAGATTGATTAAAGATCTAAATGAATTAAATGAGCACTATGGCGATTCAATTTACATGTCAATTGGGAGAGCTAGAATTAAAGCGAAAGTAATAGATGATTCAAATTCAATATTCTCCCCATGCAGATACATTATAGATGATGTGTCAATTCTATCTGGAGTAAATGTTCCAATAAGTGAAATTTTCTCATTTAGAGGTAGATTTTGCGAATGTGCATTTAAAAACGAAATAATAATAGCTGAGGGCAAGGTTGAGAAAGTATTAAGGAAAGATGGTTCAACATATTATCGACTAATTCTCGGTGAAAATCCAATGGACTTCATAGTTCCAACAAATATATAACGAATTAATACTAACCTAATATAATTAATACTTGGTGGGGATTACATTGACATTCACATTAACCATTACTGGGAAAGGTGGAACTGGAAAAACTTTAGTTGCAGCATTAACTTTACGTCACCTACTCGAGATATTTAGTGATAAAACCTTTCTAGTTGTTGATGCAGATTCAAATACTAATTTAAATAAAGCTTTGGGTATAGAATTTAAGAAAACGCTTGGAGATTTAAGGGAAGAATTTTTGAATTACGAGTCTTCAACTGGAGGGAAAGACCTCTACTTCGAAACTGCACTTTATGAGGAAGTTTTAGTTGAAACTAATAAATTTGATTTCATAGCTATGGGGAGACCTGAAGGACCGGGATGCTATTGTTATGTAAATCATTTACTCAGACATACATTAGATAGACTTTCAAGAAATTATGATTTCGTCGTAATTGATTGTGAAGCAGGATTAGAACATTTAAGCCGTAGAACTACTAGAAATGTAGATGTTATGCTAATTATAGTTGATCCAAGTATTAGAAGCATAATTACCGCTGAGAGAATTAGGGATTTAGCATTAAAACTTGAAATTGGTGTAAATAGTATTTACACAATAATTAATAAGATAAATAGAATGCTAGCTCCTAGAGTTGTTGAAGAGCTTATTAAAAGAGAATTTAAGATTTTAGGCTCAATTCCAGAAGACCCATTAGTTATAGAATATGATTTAAAAGGTATTCCAATAGTTGAATTGCCAGATAATTCTGAGGCTGTTAAGGCTTCAAGAAAAATTGTTGAAAGGCTTCTCCCTAAGATTAGAATGGTGATATAGATTCGTTTATTATCGAATATGGTGTTACTTTGCGATAAATTTTTCATAACATAATTCTTAAATCTAATCTAGATACATTATAGCAGAAGGATTTATTGGTGAGATTATGGGTGAAAAGGGTCCATTAAGGTTCACATTTAAGTCACTAAAATCTGAAGCAGTCTCATTGGAAAATGTGGAAATTGCTATTGGTAGACTAGCCATGGAAGAGGAATGGGAACCAATGGGGCCAACGCCAATGCCAAAAATTGAAACATTAAGGTCATGGGACATGAAGCTTCTAAGTAGATATAAACCATTTTACATGCCATTCTGTGATTTATGTTGCCTTTGTACTTATGGTAAATGTGATTTAACTGCAGGTAAGAGGGGTTCATGTGGAATAACCCTCGATGCACAGCAAGGTAGAATAGTAATGCTTGCCTGTGCCATTGGAGCTGCAACACATGCAAGCCATGCTAGAGAATTAGTTGAAATTTTAATTGAGAGATATGGCGAAGATTATCCAATAGATTTAGGCAGAGAAATTCACGTTGAAATGCCTCATACTAGACTTGTAGTTGGAATTAAACCTAAAACTTTAGGCGACCTAGCTTTTGCCTTAAATTATGTTGAAGAACAAATAGTTCAAACCTTAGCTGCTGCACATACTGGTCAAGAAAGTAGCTATTTAGATTTTGAATCTAAAGCTCTCCACTTAGGAATGCTTGACCATGTAGCTATGGAAATAGCTGATGTATCACAAATAGTTGCATTTAACTTTCCAAAAGGTGACCCTGAAGCTCCATTAGTTGAAATTGGGCTTGGATGTGTGGATGTATCTAAACCATTAATACTTGTAATTGGTCATAACGTTACCAACGCTATAGACATAGTTGATTTTCTTGAGAAAAGTGGTTTAGGTCAACCTGGAGAATTAATTGAAGTTGCTGGATTATGCTGTACAGCTCATGATGTAGTTAGATATAATACTGGAACTAAAATTGTAGGTCCAATATCATATCAGCTTAGGTTTATAAGATCTGGAGCTGCAGATGTAGTTGTAACTGATGAGCAATGTATTCATACATCAATTCTACATGAGGCGCAAAGAGTTAAGGCTCCATTAATTTCCGTTTCAAATAAAGCTCTTAGAGGATTAGAGGATGTTTCAGATAGACCAGTTGAAGAAATTGTAGATATGCTAGCTAGCTATAAGGTTCCTGGAGTAGCTATTCTCGATTTAGAGAAGGCTGCAGCAGTGGCAGTTTTAACTGCAATGAGAGTTGCACCTTTAAGAAAGAAGTTTAAAGTTGTTCCAAATAGGGATGAATTAATTAAAATTGCATCCAAATGTGTTAAGTGTGGTAGCTGTAGGAGGAATTGTCCATTAGATTTACATATTGATGAGGCTGTTCATGCAGCTAAGAATGGAGATTTAAGTAAATTGGCTGAAATTCATGATGTATGTTTAGGATGTGCTAGATGCGAGAGTGCATGTCCAAGAGGAATTCCAATATTAAGTTTAATTACTGGCGCTGCTGAATATAAGATTAAAACTGAAAAGTATAAGATTAGAGCTGGTAGAGGACCAATACTTGATACTGAAATTAGAGAAGTTGGTTCACCAATAGTTTTAGGTGAAATTCCAGGTGTAATTGCATTTGTTGGTTGTGCAAACTATCCAAATGGTGGAAGAGAAGTAGCAATAATGGCTGAGGAATTCCTAAGAAGAAGGTATATTGTAGTGGCTTCAGGATGTGCTGCAATGAGTATAGCTGAATATAGAACTGAGGAAGGTACAACTCTCTACGAAGAATATTCAGGTGCATTTGAAGCTGGTGGATTAGTAAATGTCGGTTCATGTGTAGCAAATGCACATATATCTGGTGCATGCATTAAAATTGCAAATATCTTCGCTAGGAGAAAGCTAAGAGCAAATTATGAGGAAATAGCTGATTATGTATTAAATAGAGTTGGTGCATGTGGAATTGCTTGGGGTGCAATGTCGCAGAAGGCAGCTTCAATAGCAACTGGCTTCAATAGATTAGGTGTTCCAGTAATAGTTGGTCCACAAGGAGCTAAATATAGACGATTATATCTCGGTAGAAAAGAGGATATTGAAAGCTTCAAAGTTTACGATGCTAGAACAGGAGGAAAAATTTGGGCTGGACCAGCACCTGAACATCTGGTTTATGTTGCTGAAACTAAGGAGGAGGCAATGGTTATGGCAGCTAAATTATGCATAAGACCAAATGATACAACTAAAGGTAGAATGATAAAGTTAACTCATTATGTTGAACTTTATAAGAAGTTTTATGGAACGCTTCCACCAGACTTACACCTATTCGTTAGAACTGAGGCTGATATACCAATAACCTATAAGTTTGAAATACTTGATTACCTAAAGAAGTTTGACTGGAAACCATGGGAGAAACCGGCAATAGATCCAACTCTGCTTGAAAGATTAATTAGAGTTAAAAAGTGAGGGGGTGGTTTAAGTGGCAACTATTCCTTGGCAATTTGGTAATGTTCCTGGACCTAAAAAGGCTACAGCAATTGATGGAAAGGTTGCGGGTAGATTAATTAAGGTTGCTAAGAGACCATTAATAATTGTTGGAGCTGAAGCAATGTCAACTCCTATTGGTAATGGTAAAATGTTGATTGACTATGTAATTGAACTTGCAAAAATAACTAAGGCTCCTGTAGTGGCTACTTCAAATACTTTAAAAGCATTCTTAGAGAGAGAATTTCAACCAACAGCTGTAATGGCTTCAATCGAAGTTACTGATAGACTTAGAGATCCAAATTGGAGTATTGATGGTTCAGATAAGCCACATGACCTAGTAATCTATGTCGGAATAACATATCAACTTCAATCGCAATTGCTTTCAACAATAAAGAATTTTGCAACTCATCTACGTTCATTATCACTGGATAGATATTATCATCCAAATGCGACTTTTTCATTTCCAAATTTAGCTGAAGATAGATGGGTGGAAAATCTTAATATGATACTTAAAGTTTTAAGTGGGGAGGGGAAATAGAGTATGTCCACTTTTGAAGGTTTTCCTGTGGAAGTAAGTCCAGCATTTGAAGGTCAAAGAGTTAGAAGAAAAGATATGTATGTAGAGCTTGGTGGACCTAAAATCGACTATAAATTTGAGCTCGTTAGAGTTAAACCATTAGATGAAGTTGAGGATGGAAAAGTTGAAATTATAGGTCCAGATTTAATGGAACTTAAGGAAGGAGGTTCATATCCACTAGGAATATTAATTTACGTAGCTGGAGAGAAACTTGAAGAAGATCTCGAAGGAGTTATTGAAAGAAGAATTCATATGTATACAAATTACATTGAAGGTATAATGCATCTAAATCAGAGATATGACATATGGATTAGAATTGCCAAAAAATCAGTTAAGAAAGGATTGAATTCATTCAAATGGTGGGGTAAAGCATTAATATTACTATTTAAGTCAGAAATGCCATATATCGAGAAAATGCAAGTAACATTCGTAACTGATCCTGAAAAGGTTAAGGAATTATATGAAGAGGCACTGAAAATTTATGAAAGAAGAGATGCTAGAGTAAGAGGATTAAAAGATGAAGAAGTAGATATGTTCTATGGTTGTGTATTATGTCAATCATTCGCACCAACACATGTATGCGTAATAACTCCAGAAAGAATTTCACTTTGTGGAGCACTAACATGGCTAGATGCCAGAGCTGCAGCAAACATTGATCCAAAAGGACCAAACTTTCCAATACCCAAGGGTGAATGCTTAGACCCAATTAAAGGTGAATATAGTGGAGTAAATGAAGTAGTAGCCAAAAGATCGCTTGGAGAAGTCAAAAGAGTATATCTATACAGTATGTTTGAATATCCACATACATCATGTGGATGCTTTGAAGCAATAGCATTCTATATTCCAGAAGTTGATGGTATAGGAATAGTTCATAGAGGATTTAAAGGAACAGCTGTCAATGGATTACCATTCTCAACAATGGCGGCACAAACTGGCGGTGGAATGCAAAGTGAAGGTTTCCTAGGAATTGGAATTGAATGGATGAGATCAAGAAAATTCTTCTATGCAGATGGCGGTTGGAATAGAATTGTATGGATGCCAAAAGTACTTAAAGAAAGAGTGAAAGATGCAATTCCACCAGAACTCTATGATAAAATTGCTACTGAAGAGGATGCAACTAATATTGAAGAATTAAAGAATTTCCTACTTGAAAAGGGACATCCATTAGCTGAGAAGATTAGAGAAATGGAGGAGAAAGCTAAAGCTGAGGAAGTCGTTGAAGCTGAAGCCGCTCCAACATCTACACCAACAGTAACAGTTCCTCAAATACCAGTTCAATTACCAGCTCAAATGCCAGCACTTCCAATACAACCTCCAGCTCCAACCACACCTTTCAAAATAACATTAAAGGGAGTTAGAATTAAGATAAACAGGCTCATTATCAAGAAAGCTGGTGGGAAATAATTTGAGTGAAAATGAAAAAACTAAAGAGGGTGAAGAACCACTAGAAGATCTAATTACCTTTATTACTAATCTACTTAAACAGAACTATGTAATTGAAATTGAAGGTGTTGAATTAAAAGCTGAAAAAATGCTAATAGAACCAGAAAGGAGGAAATAGTGTGGAGGAGCGTAGAAAGAAGGCGTTAAAGGACATTTTAAATATGATTTCAGAATCAGAAGAAATAGAGTTAACAGATGTGATTATTGATGCTGATGAATTAACAATATCCTTCGTTCCACCACAAGCTCCACAAATGCCTGGTTACTTTAAACTATCCCTTGAACCACTGACAGGTGCAGGTAAAGTTGAATTCTTAGTTGAAGCCTCACCCTATGGCGTAAGATTACTATCAATTCCAACCGCCCCAACACCTGAAAAGCCTAAGATCGTAGAATTAATTAAAGTCAAATTTGAATTTCCAAAACTACCATTTACTGGCAAAATTGCTGAGGTAACAATTGGAGCAACTAAAAGTGAAGGTGGAACGAGAAGTCATACAATTAAAATTGGCGGTTCAGCCTCAATGCCATTCTTTCTCTTCGCAGAAACTCCTCCAAATCCAATGGCAGCCTCATTAGACGTATTCGATATGCCTGCTGCTCCAAGACCAGTGAAGGATGTTTATGGTGATGCAATTAATGATCCAGCTGAATGGGCAAGGGTCGCGGTTCAAAAGTTTGGTGCAAATCTAATTTCCTTCCACCTAATAAGTACTGATCCTGGAATAAAAGATACTCCAGTAAGTGAAGCTGTAAAGGCTGTCGAAAATGTTTTACAAGCAGTTAAAGTTCCATTAATTATTGGAGGTTCAGGTAATCCGGAGAAGGATACGAAGTTATTCACTAAATTAGCTGAAGTAACTTCAGGTGAAAGAGTAGTTTTCAATTCGGTCACACTTGACATGGATATTGAAAAGACAGTTAAACCAATTAAGGAGCATGGACATGATCTCATAGCCTTAGCTTTTATCGACATTAATCAGGCGAAAGATTTATGTAGAAAGTCCATGGAAGCTGGACTACCAAAGAATAGATTAATTCTAGATCCAACAACTGGTGCGCTTGGATATGGAATTGAATATTCATTTAGTATTATGGAGAGAATAAGGCTTTCAGCTCTCCTCGGAGAAGAAGTTTTACAAGTACCGATGTGCTCAGCATCATCAAATGCATGGGCTGCGAGAGAAGCTAGATCTAAGGATCCAGCTTTAGGTCCAAGAAAAATTAGGGGTCCATTATGGGAGGCTTCAACAGCTATTATAGCTCTCTTAGCAGGAACGGATTTATTTATGATGCTTCATCCAAAGGCAATGCATACTGTTAGAATGTTTGCTGAAGCATTAAGGAAGGCTCGTAAACCATTAAGTGAAATTCGATATGAAAATTGGGTTTCATCTAAATTTTAGGAGGTTAAATCTATGCCTAAACGATTAAATCCTCTTCACGTTTATCGATTTCTACCCCAAACCAATTGCGGTAAATGCGGTGAAAAAAGCTGCATGGCATTTGCAAGTAGGCTCATAGAAAGGGAAGTCCCAGTTGAAAAATGTACTCCACTTTTTGAAGATCCAAAATACGCTAAGAAAAGAGAGGAATTGTTGAAGCTAATTAGACCACCAGTTAAGGAAGTTAAGTTCGGGGTTCCTCCAAATGAAATTAAAATTGGCGGTAAAGACGTAGTGTATAGGCATGAATGGACATGGCGTTTTCAAACACCAATAATGATAGACTTACATGATGAAATGGGTGAGGATGAGCTTAAAAAGAGAATTGATTTCGTTAATAACTTCGCCTACATTAGAATTGGAAAGGAATTAAGATTAGATGGTATTGCAATTAGATGTGTTTCAGGCGTACCAGAGAAATTTGCCAAAATAGTTTCTAAGGTAATGGAGATGACCGATAAGCCATTTATAATCTGTTCCTATGATCCAAATATACTTGAAGAAGCATTAATTGTAGCTAGAGATAGAAAGCCATTAATTTACGCTGTGAATGAGAAGAATTGGAAGGAAGTAGCTAATCTATCAGTTAAGTATAATTGTCCAGTAGTAGTTTCAGCTCCAGGAAATCCTGAAATGCTTAAATCCTTAGTTAAGACCTTAAAAGATGGATTTAATATTGATGATATAGTTCTAGACCCCGGAACCTATGCCAATGCTTCTATAATAGATACAATTAGTCTCTTCAGCGCATTAAGATATGCTGCAATTGAGGGTGAAGATGAGTTCCTAGGCTATCCACTACTTGGAGTACCAGCAGTAGTATGGTTGGATAAAGAAAAATCAGCTGAAGAGAAGGCATATTTAGAATCAATTTTAGCATCATCTTTAATGGCTAGATACGCAGACCTACTTATAATGCATAGTATTGATGTATGGTCAATATTACCGGTAATCATATGGAGAGATTGCGTATATACCGATCCGAGAGTACCTCCATCAGTTAAGCCAGGATTATATGAAATTGGAAAGCCGGATGAGAAATCACCATTACTTGTAACTGGAAACTTTGCTCTAACATATTATTTAGTTAAGGATGATGTTGAAAAAGCTAAATTGAATGCATGGCTAATAGTCATAGATACTGAAGGCACAAGCGTACAGTCAGCAGTTGCAGGTAAAAAGTTTACTTCAGATAAAATTGCAGAAGCAATAGAAGAATATAAGCTTGTAGAGAAAGTTAAGCATAAAACAGTTATTCTACCAGGATATGCTGCTAGACTTAGCGGAGAATTAGAGGATATGCTTAAAGATTGGAGAGTATTTGTTGGACCAAGAGATTCCTCCGACATCAAAAAGTTTATTGATAAAGTATGGATACCAGAGGTATTTGGAAGTAAAAGTGAATAGTAATGATTAGATTGACATTAATTATTGAACGTACTCATGATCAAGAATTAGCAGCGAAAATTAGTACATGTAATGAAGAATATGTTAAATCATCTGCAATAGCATTCCTATCGAAGAATGACATGGAAAAGCTTAAAATTAAGGATGGAGACTGTATTGAGGTATCGTTTATGACTTCAAGAGTACTAGTTAGAGCTTATGGGAAAGAAGGAGTTAATGAAGGAATTATAGTAATGCCATTAAGTCCATGGTCAATGAATTTAATTCCATTAATTATTAGTCCAGAAGGTTTCCCCATTTATGGTAGGATTACAGTTACAGTTAAACCTGTAGAGTGCACTTCAATTTCAATAAATCAATTTATTTCTTAAATCTATACAATTATTTCTCTCAATTTTTCAATTTTACCTGCCTCAAGTAGAGCCCTAGTCTTACTGCTCTTCAAATGACCTAATAATTCATCAATAGCTTTCTTAGCGATGGCATATCCTTCAGGTGTTGGTGGAACTGGAGCTGATTCTGGAACTTTTCTAATAATTTCCGGTGGCTTAATATTCCTAGCATAAATATAAGGTTTTGGAGGTTCATATCCCTCGATAACTTTCATTAAATGCTCTTTGATTGATTCACTCCATAAATTATTTATTTCCTCTATTCTTAAATCCAATATCCTAACCTTAATAACATCTTCTGGACAAGCATTCTCGCATGCTCCACAATAAATACAGCTTTTCTCACTAATTCTTATTCCTTTTTCCTTTTTAGGTACATAAATTGAATTTGCAGGGCAAATATTAACGCAATTTTTACATCCTGAAGGGTCGCATTTATCTAGATTAACCAGATCGATTTCTCCTTCAAAGATTTTTATGACATTTATTGCCTCTACTGGGCATTCTTGATCGCATAATCCGCAATATATGCATTTATTTTCATCAATAGTAATTTCACCAGAAACTTTTACTTTAGTAATCTCTCTTGGAGCCGAAGCTGTACATTCAACTTTTATTGCTTCTACAGGGCAGATTTCTTCGCATAATTTGCAATAATCACATTTACTTTCATCAATTATAATATCTAATGCTGGTTTAAAATCTGGCGGCTTTGGTTCCGTCCAGAAAATTTTAATTGCTTCACAAAGTTTTTCGCAAAGTCCGCAGTAAATGCATTTATCTTTATCAATTTCTATTGATCCCTCGGCCCATTTTTCATCTGTAGTATATTTTACTAATTCATCCTTCTTTGCAATATTAATCTTCGTTTCAACGGCTTTTACTGGACATATTTTTTCACATAGTAAGCATGGTATGCATTTATTCTTGTCTACTTCAATTTTTCCCTTAACTTTAGGATATTGAGGTTCATTTTCAAATTCAAGAGTAATTGCATTGAATGGGCAAATTAGCATGCACAAGGGACATGCAATACACTTGGTTTCATCAATTATTATTAATGGTGCCTCCATTTCTCCTGAAGCTACTTCTTTAACTGGTCCAAGCATTATTGCATTTACTGGGCAAACTTTAATGCATAACCCGCATCCATTACATTTTTCTTGATTAAATTTTAGCTTCTTTATTAGTTTTGGTGATTTCCATTCATACTTTATTAAATGATCAAATTCAATTAATTCTAATAATGGTTTTTCAGTACTCATATTTATCCCTCTCAAATTCAGTTCCCAATGGACCAATTTCTCTAATTTTTTCAATAAACTTCGTGATTTTCATCGCAGCCTCTTCTCCTTCAGATGCGCTTGCACCGATTATTTCAACTCTATCTGGATTTATTCCAGTAAGTTTCAATGCTTCTTTTAATGAAGCAATTTTCTTATTAGCTCTTTTTCTTCCCGTTCTATAATGGCAGTCCTGTTCTCTACATCCAATTATTAATACTCCATCAGCCCCAAGTTTTAATGCCTCAAGTACATGTAATGGATTAACTCTCGCTGAACATGTAACTTCAATTATTCTAGTTCCAGTTGGATATGGTATCCTATTTATACCAGCAAAATCTAATGCTTCATAACCGCACCATTTACATGCAAATATTACTACTAATGGAAATTCACTCTTTTCTTTCAATATGGCTTTTATCATTGCTGATATGGCTTCATTGCTTAAGTCTATTGATGGTTTTAATGCTCCAGTTGGGCATGCAGCTACGCATGCTTGACATCCACCGCAAGCTTCAGTAATTATTTCAACTCCCTCTCTAGTTAACTTAATTGCATTATAATCGCATGATAATACGCATAAACCGCACTTTATACATTTTTCTCTATCTATTTCTGGTGATTGAACTTGAATTTCAATTTCATCAGACATTAA
>CAZCCB010000003.1:34936-56281 GCA_964497155.1 uncultured Nitrososphaerota archaeon
AGCTAATCCTGCATGAGATACACTATCAGCTATGTCTTTTGGTCCTTGACATGCACCTGCAAGAAATACTCCATAAACAAATGTTTCTGATGGTCTTAATTTTGGATGATATTCCATGAAAAATCCTTCTGGGCTTAATGGAATTTTAAGCATTCTAGCTAATTCGGTTGTTCCATTTGATGGTTTAACTCCAGCTTCCAATATTAATAAGTCGACTTCAAATTGAAGTAATTCATCCACCACTGTATCGAATACGGTTAATTTTATGCTTCCATCATTATTCTCAATAATTTCACATGGTTTACCCCTAATGAAATGAACATTTTCTAAACTTCTAACCCTTTGATAGAATTCTTCAAATCCTTTACCACCAGCTCTAATATCGGTATAGAAGATGTAAACTTCAATTCCAGGATTTATTGAGGCGAGATAATATGCATGTTTAAGTCCAACCATACATCCAAATCTACAGCAATATGGTAGATGACGTTCATCTCTAGATCCTGCACATAAGATTATTGCAACCCGTTTAACTGGTTTTCCATCACTAATTCTAACAACTCTCCCTCTAGTTGGTCCATCTGGATTCACTAATCTCTCAAGTTCAATTCCCAAAATAACGTTTTTAAATTTACCGTAACCGTATTCTTCAAGGTCAGCTATACCTAGTAATTCATATCCAGTAGCTAAAATTATTGACCCAACATTTAATTCAATAATTTCCTCTTTCTGATTAAAATCGATTGCCTCTAAATCACATACACCTACACACGACATACATCCTATACAATTATCTATATCAATATACGGTGCTACTGGAACTGTTTCTGGTACAGGTTTAACCATGGCTTTTCTAAATCCTAATCCATAATTATATTCATTTGGAAGTTCAATTGGGCATACATCTAAGCATTTATTACATCCATTACATTTTGATTCATCAACATATCTAGGTTTTCTCAAAATTTTAACTTTAAAGTTACCTGGATTTCCAGAAACTTCTACTAATTCACTTAAAGTTAAAACTTTAATATTTGGATGCGAATAAACTTTGGACATTAATGGTCCTAATATACATATGCTACAATCCATTGTTGGAAATACTTTATCAAGCTTAGCCATGTGTCCTCCAATAAATCCAGTTCTCTCAATTAAATACACTTCAATACCTTTCTCAGCTAAATTTAATGCTGCAGTTATTCCGGAAATTCCTCCTCCAATAACCAAAGCTCTTTTAACAATTGGAATCTTTATTTTCCTTAATGGATTTAAGTATGGAGCTGCAGCTAATCCACCCCTTATTAATTCTAAAGCTTTGATAGTTGCTTTCTTTGGATTTTGATAATGAACCCAGCTACATTGTTCTCTAATATTTATGACCTTAACGTATCCACCATTTAAGCCTACTTTTTCAGCATTTTCTCTAAATAATTCTTCATGAAGATGTGGTGTACATGCTGCAATTATTATTCTGCTTGGCTTTTCATTTTTTATGATCTCTCTCATTTTAAGTAGTCCATCTTCACTACACCAATGTTCATGTTCATAGCAAATTACATTCTTATATTTAGAGAATTCATTTACCAAGTAGTCTACATCAATTACCCCAGCAATATTAGTTCCACATCTACATATGAGTAGAGCTATTTTCTGATTATTATCCTCCAATTTAAAGCCCTCTTAAAATTTTACTTAAAATGTCTTCTTCATTCATAACTTCAGATGGAGGTTCAAGAAATGGAGTTAATTCAACTTCAACTCCATCTGTTCTATATATTTTCCCCCCAGATTCTACTCCTGTAATTGTTGTTGGAATGGCAACTCTTGATATTTTTGATGTAAGAGTCTCTCTAACCCCGATATAAATCACTGGAATTTTCTTTAATTTGCTAGCAATACTTAATGGTAAATGAGTGAATGGATCGCTTCCAACAATTAATGCGGCGTCAACTTCATCTCTCATTAATTTCGCAATACCGCTAGTAATTGATGGATTGTAATTAATATTTCCATCTGAAAATTCTATTGCATGTGTGAATCCATATTTATTATATGGAATTATTGCAGCACCCATTGAATTTAATTCTTCGGCAAGCGGAATTAAAGTACTAATTTTACCTGAATTTTCAATTTCCTTTATTAATGATACAATTCCCCTATAAACTTGATTAGCCATTATATTTACCAAAATATGTGAACCAATAAATGAGGAGATGAATGTTGATGATCTATAATCATTTAATAATAACATGGATGCCTCAGCCGATAAATTAAATTTTTTCAATTCTTCAACTTTTTCATTAATAAATAAGTTCTTTAACTTCTCTACAAGTTCAAGTTCATTTCCAATATTAACCTTAATATTATGTTGAGAAATTTTCATTGTTTCATAATCTCTATATCCAATTGATAGCACAATTCTGCTCTCTCTTCCAGACTTAACGTACTCTCCTCTTGGAAAAACAGCATATTTACTTGCATGTCTTAAATGAGTATCGGCCAAATTTACAAATAAATATATTATGAAATCCGATTTCTCAAGGATTTCTTCAAATCTTAAATTTTTAATTTTAAATTCTTTTGCAATTGGAATATGTAATTGGCATATGCTTGGTTCACTATCAAATACTCCATTAACCTTTGAAGCTATTTCTAATCCAATTTCTATTGACTTATTTGTACTTAGATTAAATCCATATATTAATGGTTTCCTAGCTGAAGATAGTATTTCAATAGCCTTTTCAATGGCATTATCAGTATCTTTCTCGGAGCATTTAACTCTATTTTCAGGTAATTCTTTTAGCCGTTTAGTTCCATGACTACATGATCCCCATATTTTTACGACTTTATTTTTTTCAATTTCAATTACTAGATCATTACATGCAAGAGAGCATCCAGTACAAGTAATGTTGCTCAATTGTTTCATGCAATCACCTCAATTGCCTTGCTAAAACATACTTCCTCGCATATTCTACAATTCATTCTATGAGGCGGATATCTCCTACATTTCTCAATATTTAATACTTTAATTCTACCATCAACTATTGTAAATACAACTTCATCATTAATTGGATTAATTCCCTTACCAACTTGAGGATCAATACTTACATTTGCTGGACATGCAATTATGCAATTACCGCATCCAATACATTTCTCCTCATCAATTTTAATTAAAGTTTCAGCTGCCTCAAATAATGGTTTTAATAATTCTTGAAGCTTTCTTAAATTTTCAGCGTATTTTTTCTCAGTAAATAATGGCTTACAATCCTCTAATTTAACTTCCCTTTGTAATAATTTAACTGCAAATGCCATACAAGTATATCCACAAATTTTACAATTAGTCCTAGGTAAAAGCTTGAATATTTGCATAGGATTAATTTTTGGCATAGCTCCACGTCCCATAGAAAATTTCTCTTATATGAGTTCGATAATATTAGTATAAATTTTTAGCTATCGCTAAAAATTTATATGATGACCCCCTTTTATTTTTGGTGATTTAAATGTGTGAATTTAAAGTTTTAGCTAGAAGTTTTAATTCAATTGAGGATGTTGGTTCAGATATTATTTATGCTAAATTCAATTATGGTGATGTAACTTTAAGAGACATTATTGGTAATGAGAAAACCGTTAATTCAGCTATTATTGACGAAGTCAATGTAGCTAAGGAGCAATTAAAGCTATTTAAACATCCAATTATTAAATTGCTATTCAATTTCTTGAAGAAATATGAGGAATGTCTTAATACTGGAGTTTATAGCGAAGAATTAGAAAGCTTATGGGAGGATGTTAAGTCTGCTGGTTCAAATATGGTTAGAGAGATATGGCTTAAACTCAAGGGTGATTAATTCTGGATATAGTTAATTAACTTATTCTTTATTTCTTCAATTGCTTTAATTGCAATTGAATTTGGATATAAATCTAATACTGAAGACCTATTCATATCAGATAATTTAACTTTATTGTCATATGGAATTATACCCAATAATTCTAAGTTTATTAAATCTAAGTTCCTCCTAACAAATTCTTCTTCCTCTTTACTTGATATTTTATTTCCAACTGCAACTACATTTCTTACTTCGATGTCATAAGCTAATTTTCTAATTCTTTCAGCTGTATCAATAGCTTTCATATTTGGTTCAACAACTGTTATCATTAAATCAACTTTCCTAGCTGTCCCCCTTGCTAAATGCTCTATTCCAGCCTCCATATCAAGAATTACTATTTCATTTCTCTTCAAAATTAAATATCGTAATAATGCTCTCATTAATGCATGTGCTGGGCATAAACATCCTGTCCCCCCATCTCTAACAGTTCCCATGACAAGTAAAGTTACATTATCTGGACATTTAATTCCATAAATATCAATTATATCATCCACTTTAGGATATAATTTAAAGAATCCTTGTTCAAGACTACCAGGATAAACCTCCATTCGTTCTCTAAGTAATTCCCTATTTACAGCTAATGGTTTAATTTTAGCTACTTCACTTGGAGGTAGACCTAAGGTATAAGCTAAATTTATATTTGGATCTGCATCAACAGCTATAACTCTAAATCCACTCCTACCAAATAGTCTAGCTAATATTCCAGCAAATGTAGTTTTACCAACCCCACCCTTACCTGTAACTGCAATCTTCAATTCGGTTTCATCTCCCTCTGATTTAAACTAAATGAAGATTATAACTTTAACTATTAAAATTAGCCCAGTTAGCTATTTAAGCAGTATAAATCAACTTTCTAGGGGGTTTTCAGTATGGCTCTTAGAGATGTAATTAGAAAAATGACTAAAGGTAATAGACGTAAAGCTGCATTAACACTATTAGATATAATTTTGAAATCTAAGAATGCTCATAAACTTTCAAGTGAAGAAGCCAAAGTATTCTTAAGGCTTTGGCAGGAAGATAAATTTACAACCATTAATGGATTAGTTTTCCTATTAGACATGGCAGTTAAACTTGAACCCGAAAAAACAGTTAACAAGTTGAATGAAACAGGTTTTTCTGAATTAGCAGGAAGTATTGGAGGTGTATGAGATGGTTAAGTTTGGCGTAGAATTTGTTCCATATGAACCATTCTGGAAAACAACTTTCTATGCAATTCAAGCCGAGAAATGTGGATTTGAATACATTTGGGTTACAGATCACTATAATAATAGGAATGTATATGTAACTCTAACTTCAATTGCACTTCATACCAGTAAAATAAAACTGGGTATAGGTGTAACGAATCCATATCTAGTAAATCCAGTTATGACTGCACAAGCAGTAGCATCATTAAATGAAATAGCTCCAAATAGAGTAATTTTAGGTGTAGGTCCAGGAGATAAAACTACACTTGAAAGCTTAGGTATTGAAATGAAACTACCAGTAGCAGCAGTTAAAGAATGTGTTTTAATTGCAAGACAGTTATTCGAGAAAGGTAGTGTTAAATTTGAAGGCAAAATATTCAAGATTCCAAAGGCAAGATTCAACTTTAAGGTTGTAGGTAAAATACCAATATTCATTGGAGCTCAAGGCCCACAAATGCTAAAAATAGCTGCAAAGTATGGTGATGGAGTATTAATTAATGCTTCTCATCCAAAGGATATTCAAGATGCAATGAAGCATATTGAGAAAGGAGTGAAATCGGCTGGAAAATCACTTGAGGAACTTGAAATTGCAGCATATACTTCACTTTCAATAGATGAAGACTTAGACAAAGCAATTAAAGCTGCTTCAAGAGTTGTAGCTTTCATAGTTGCAGGTAGTCCAGATTTCATATTAGAGAAGCATGGAATAGACTTGAGTGAAGCAAATGAAATTAAGAAAGCATTAAGTGAAGCTAGATGGAAAGATGCATTCTCAATGGTAAATCGAAAAATGATTGATGCTTTCTCAATAACTGGAACGCCAGATATGTGTATAAAGAAGATAGAAGAATTAGCTAAAATCGGAGTAACTCAAATAGTTGCTGGTTCTCCAATAGGTCCAAATGTGAGAAGATCAATAGATCTATTTAGTAAGAAGGTAATTCCAGTATTCAAATAATCTTTTTCCGAATTCTTTCCTTAACATATTTTTCTAATTCTTTCCTTAAATTTAAAGCTCTTAAATAGGACTCTATTCCAATATATGTTGCCCAATGAATTACAGTATCACCTAATTCATAATCATGAGCAGTTGATGCAATACAATAAGCTTGATGAAGTGCAGCAACATATCTACACATTTCCCTAATAGATTTATCATCTTTCAAATTAATCTTATAGTTAAGCATCATTCTAGCAGCGTACCATGTGGCCCCACATGGAGCTGAAATTTTAATTTCAATTTTATCAATTTTAATAACTTTATTTCCAAGATCAATTGTTTTCAAGCTAATTAATGGAAAGCCAATTCTAAATTCCCTTATAAATCTCATTATGATTGGCTTATTTCTACTAGGTTTAAGTAAGCATGGCGGCTTTGGCGCATCAAATTCAATGTTATATTCGTTACATTTCTCCTCAATTTGCCTTAAAACTCCTAATGGTGCATCAAATGGACTACTCCTAAAAATTAAGAAACCCTTTATCCCTAAATCATGGAGGATTTCTGGAAGAGATAGATAAAAGTCATTATGAATGCTAGTAGCTATAACTAAATCGACTTTTGGAACTCTATTTTCCAAAAATTTTTCAGGTTCATCAATTACTTTAGGTAACTCATATACATTAGGTACTCTTACTATGCTAATATTTTGAGAGAAATTATATTTACCATATTTACATAGTTCTCCAATACATTTACTTGAACATACACTGCAATGTCCTATACTATTATTTAAATTTCCTAAAATTTTCTCTCCATAATCATCTGAAATTATCAAACATATTTTCATGTCACTTTTCCAAACACTTTTACTTTTTTCTCCAATTACTGCTCCAGGTAGCTTCATTATTTCAAGTAGCTCTTCATTTAACTCAATGTCATTAGCACTCATAGCCTAAAATTATGTGGGATATTTTCTCTTAAGCCTTTCTCTAATAGTATCTCTAAGTTGCTTATTTAAGCCTAAAGCTCTTAAATAAGCTTCTCTCTCAATATAGGAGCCCCAATGGAGAATAGTATCTCCTATCTCATGATCATATAGCATTGAACCAATACATGGAGCAGCATGATGATGAAGAGCTATATAATCATAAAATTTTCTAAGCTCATCTTCATCAAAGCTTTTAAATTCATAATTAAGTATCTGTCTAGCAACATACCATGTTGTTCCACATGGTGCTGATACATAGATCTTAACTGAAACAATCTTTTTAATATCTGCTATTTGAGCTAATTCAATTTCTAATAGTGGTTTACCTAGTCTAAATTCTCTAATGAATTGATTAATTATTGTCTTATTATTTGGTCTTAAAATGCATGATGGTTTAGGTGCTTCGAATTCAATTCCATAATCCTTACATAAATCATAAATTTCCCTGACAACTCCTAATGGTGCATCTTTAGGATCTTCACGAAATATTATTAAAGCCTTAATATCGCTTTTTCTTAATAATTCTGGCAATTCCATATATAAATCATTGTGAAGGCCAGTAGCTAAAACGATATCTGCATTTGGAAGTTTCCTTGGCAGATACTTATATGGATCATCTATTACTTGAGGTAATGATTCTGGGTCTTCCAGTTCATATACTCCAATAATATTATTTGCAAATCCATATTTCCCATATTTACATTGTTTTTCTATACATAGATGTCCACAACTAACACAATGACCGATACTATTAACCATATTTTCCAAGACTCTTAACCCATAATCACCATTAAAAATTAAAACTACTTTTAAATTACTTGGATTCCAAATGATTTTATCGCTAAACTCTCCAACTATAATTGGTTCATCCTTAAGTATTTCAAGTAATCCTCGATCTCTTTCAATTTCCTCATCAATCATTTCCTCATTTATTTTCTCCATTTTCCCAGTACCCTCACAATTACTATTGGCTTATGTTTAATTGATAATAACATTCTCCAAGTAACTTCATTTGGCTTTACACCAAATCTTTCGGCAATTTCCCATGCAGTTGCTCCAGCACCACTCCCCCTAACTTTATCAGCAAAATCAGCAATATCGAGTATTTCATCTACAGTTAAATTGACACCTGAAACTGCTATTGGGGTAGCTCTAATTTTCCATCTTAAAGCTCTCCCTAAAACAAATCCTATAATGCCCATAAATGGCTTAATTCCTTTAATTGCTTTAGGTCTAGAGGTTATGTGGAGATTTCTAAATGAATATGATTTATCACTATCAACAATAATTACTCCAATGTTTTTTCCAGTCTCCTCGAAAATTTTCTTCCTAATTTTATCAGCAATTTCTTGTGGATTTAAAAGTGGAAGACATGCATAACTATATGGTGTATTTGTAAGATCAATTCCTCCTTCAGAATAATGCTTTAAAGCTTGTAATGGACCAGCAATTTTAAGACAAATTTCTTTATGTGCGGCTCCCTCCTTAATTGGATAATTTCTCAAGAAATTTATTGTTTTAAGCTTAAATCTACATAATGGACCTAAAATATAAGCCCAAATAATTCTCATTAAAATGAATGTAATTATCATTGAGAAAATGCTTGGTTTAATTTTAGATTCATCAATTAAATTTCCATGAGCAATTGAAATAGCTTTTTCAGAAATAACTATAATGTCGCCATTTTCAGCAATCTTATCTGCAATAACAACAATATATCTTATGTAGTCCTCACCTGGAAGCCAATATCTCGTCTTAATAGCTTTCCCTATCATTTTAATTTTCCAAATTCTCTTTTTAGACAAGCTATCTACCCTTAATATTATTGCAATTAATATTTCAGTTAAATTTAAGTCTCATCGTTACATTTCATTATTGTGGTGATGAAACCGCCAGTGACCGATTGTATGATGAATACGCACCCTAGCTGATCCTCTTTAAATCTTCATATAATTTCAAGTACAATTCTAAATGTTTTATTGAGTCATCAATATTAGTAACAATTCCAGCTTTACGAATTTCATCTAATATTTTCAAATTAACTTCATATGAAACTACTTCCCTTCTATTTTTATTTCCCTCAATTAGTAAACCATTTGGCGGATATGGTTCAATACATGGACTTATAATTGCCGATGCACCATAAGCTCTTAATTCTGGTATGCCAATATCGCCGTAATTTGCACTATGAACCACATATGCCTGATTTTCAATTGCCCTGGAATGACAGCTAAATCTAACTCTCCAAAAGCCATGTTCTGATGTAGTATATGATGGGCAGAAAATTATTTTTGCACCCTTAATACTCATATATCTGCTTAATTCTGGAAATTCAATATCATAGCATATTGATACTCCAAACTTAATTCCATTATAACTAAACACTTTAACGCTGTCTCCTTCATTATAATTCCAAAGTTTTTCAGGTGAAGTTAAATGGATTTTAATTTGTTCATAAACATTCTTATTAGGCATGCAAATTGGACTTACATTAAACATTTTACCATTAATAATTTTGGGATGTGAACCTGCAATTATACATGAATTAAGTTTACATGCTTTTTCTCTAAAATAATTAGTAATTTTAGAGTAGTGTTCCTCAGCAATTTTCCTAAATCTTTTCTCCAAACTCTCCTCTTTCAATGCTGTTATTAATTGCATGCTGAAGGCTTCAGGGAAAATTATGAAATTACTTTTACTTATTAAATCTAAGTAATAATCGATCTCATAATAAAAATCTCTTATCTCCTTAATTGGAAATTGTTCGTATTGAATTACGCTAATAGATACTCTTTCCATTCAACTTTCACCTTAAATATCTCAAAATACAAATATATAAAAAACTTAGATTAACCAATCATAAGTGATAAGTATGAAGAGGCAAATTGAAATTGAAGATTTAAGTAAAATAACGTTGATTTCAGATCCGCAAATTTCACCCAAAGCTGATAAAATAGCATTCATAGTATCTAAGATGGATTTAGATGAGGATGATTATATTAATAGAATTTGGATAGCAGATTTAAAATCGAATGAAATCTATAGCTTAACCAATGGTCCAAAAGATACTAATTCAAGGTGGAGCAAATCTGGAAGATATATTGCATTTACTTCACGCAGAACCTTAAAGAAAGAAGAACGTGGAAGCGAATTGTGGGTCATTAGAATTGATGGTGGAGAACCAAGATTAATAATAAAAATGAAAACACCAATAACACGGTTAAATTGGCTACCAAATGAAAAAGAAATAGTTATACTTGCTAGTGAAGGTGAGTTTCAGGAGGATGTTAAAGTTGTCGATAGATTATTGTATTGGTATAATGGTAAAGGTTTCATACATACATTTAGACAGCATATCTATTTAGTCAATATCCAAACAGGAGAAATTAATCAATTAACTAAGGGTGAATTTGATGTAAACTATATGTCGGTTAGTCATGATGGAAGTAAAATTGCATATATTGCTAAACTTGATGATTCAAAACCATATATAACTGATTTATTCATTTATGATTTAAAGAATGGAGAGCAAATTAAACTTACAGCTTCAAATATGAATATCGATTCAGTTTCATGGAGTCCAAATGATAAATATCTAGCATTTAGAGGACACAACTTTAGAAGAGGAACAATATCGCATAGACACATATATGCAATTTCATTGGATAATGGGGAAATAATTGATCTAACAGCCAATATTGATAGGAATACATTAAATACATTGAATAGTGATGTTAGAGGTCCAGGTAGAGAGAATGGTCCAATATGGATTGGAAAACATATTTACTTTATACTTCACAGTGGAGGTTCAGTTAACATATATAGAATGAAGTTTGATTCGAGAGAAATTGAAGCGATAACGAGAGGTAATAGAAGCATTGAAGCATTTTCTGGAACTGAAAATGGAAATGAGCATTATATAGCTTTTACTTCAATGACCGAGATGGAACCACCTGAACTTTATTTATGGACAAGCAGAGAGGGAGAAAGTAAATTAACAAATTTCAATAATGCTTTCCTATCCAAAATCGAATTATCCAGGCCAGTCAACTTTAAATTTAAAGCTAGCGATGGAGTTGAGGTTGAAGGATGGATAATGAAGCCAATTAACTGTAAAGATAAGTATCCAGCAGTATTATATATTCATGGTGGACCCAAAACAGCTTATGGATATTCATTTATACATGAATTTCATTTAATAACTGCTAAAGGATATGCATTAATATACATGAATCCTAGAGGTAGCGATGGTTATTCTGAGGAATTTGCAGATATACGTGGACATTATGGTGAAAGAGACTATCAAGACATAATGGAAGGATTAAATTATGTATTAAAGAATTTCAATTTCATAGATGAAAATAAATTAGCAGTTATTGGTGGGTCATATGGAGGATTCATGACAAACTGGATAATTACACATACAAATAAATTTAAAGCTGCAATAAGCATGAGAGGAATATCAAATTGGTATAGCTTTTATGGTGTAAGTGATATAGGCTACTGGTTCACATTGGATCATATAATTGGGGATTTAAATGAAAAACCATTAACAATGAAAAATATTATGAAAATGATTGAAAAATCACCATTAACTTATGCTGAAAAAGTTGAAACACCATTATTAATAATTCATAGCATAGAAGACTTAAGATGCTATTATGAACAAGCATTACAATTCTTCACAGCTCTGAAGTGGCTAGGTAAAAGAGCAAAATTAGTTCTAATTCCTAAAGAAAATCATGACCTATCAAGAACTGGAAAACCAAAGCATAGAATTGAGAGATTAAAGCATATAATTCAATGGCTAGATGAAAACTTAAAAAATATTAGCGAAAGCAAATAATCATATCTTTATCCTTATTATGTAATCAATATTATGGTAATGTAATGATTTGATATAATAATTTAAATTTTCATTTCTACAACTTGCAAAGTTTTAAGCCACAAAGTAAATAAGATTAAAAAACCTAAATTTAAATATCTAATGCGGTGAGTTGATAGATTTTGAGTATTTCGAAAATCGAGTATGTAATGATTGAGGACAAATATATTGGAATATCATTTCCTAAACCTTTTAATTGGAAATTATCTAAGTCAAATGATAAATTGACATGGTGTTCAATAAGTCCGAATAAAGATAGCTTCATCTTTTTCTCATTTAAGCAGAAACCAGAAGAAAGCGAAAATATTTTGGAACAAATTATTGAATTAGCTCTTAATAAAAAACCATATAGAATAGTTAAAGTTAAGAGTGAAAATAATGCTGAAATATTTAATATTGAAGTTGAAGATGAAAAATATTATACTATAATATTTATTATTGAAGAAACAAACACAATGACCCCATTGGAATTTAGCCCTAATCTATATGAAGCCTATCATGATAGTTATGTAGATGCAAATATATTAAATAAGGATGCTGCAAAGTTTTACTTTAAATCAATAAGTCCAATTAATATTAAATGGCTTACATTTAGAGGAGTAGGAATGATAGAAACTAAATTTAGAGATATGCCAGAATTATTTTCAGAGCTAGTTAATGTTATTTTTAAAGCTAAAAAAACTTTCTCATTAATAGGATTTGACGTTCCAATGAAGAGAGTATTAAATTTAAATTTCCATAAAATGGGTTTAAGATGGAGTATTGATATACCATTAACTTGGGATGCACATGTAGGTATAGATGATGTAATAATTGAAGCTAAACATCCACACTCTAAATCTGGAGACATAACAATTTTCATAAAACCAGTTGAAATAACTGATGATTTCAAATCATATATTAGCTCAAAATATAATGAGTCTAGAGATAAATATAATATTGAAGATATAAGTTTCGATGATGATCACGGTAATCTTAAGTTAACTTATATGTCTAATGGCAGAAAAATGGTTAAGCAATTTCTCTGGACGTACTTTACAAGAACCGATGCATATAATAATGAAAGAAAATTCGTATTGGAAGTTGCAGTATATTATCCATTGGAAATTGAAGATATGCTTAGAAAAATTTTACATAAAGTATTTAGTTCATGGTGTGTATATGAATCTTGGCTGCATGAAGAATTAAGATTCCCAGAGAAGAGATTTGAAAAAGAACTTGAAAGAATTGAATCTTCAGAGCAACTTGATAGGGGCGAAGTATTTCACGCACTTCAGAGGCAAAATGAATATTACGAAACAATTATGCATGAATTTAAGAAAGAATCAGAGTATAGGGAAAAGTTTTGGCGTGACACCAAGAAAAAATTTAATGAAATTAATGATGTAAGAAAATGTTCAATGGAAAGGCAGAAATCCCTTCATGAACAATACATGGAGTTTACAAAAAGAATTTTAAGAAATATTCATAAATTACCAGAAGCACTTAAGATTAAAAGCTACATAACTTCACCACGAAACCTATTTACTACTTCATTTATGAGACAACGTAAAGGTACAGTAGCTACTCAAATGAAAAAGAAGAGATTAATTAGACATCGTGTTCCATCTGAAATTAAGGAAAAAGGCTATGGTCGTGAGGCAATTATTAAAGGAATGAAACCTAAGAGATTATTTAAGGAAAGGGGGAGGAAAAGTGAAGAATTACATGGTAAAATTTATACCCTAAATAGATTACTTAAAGGAAAGATAAAATCAATTTACATATCGTTAATTAATAGAGAGGACAGAAATAAAGATAATTTATAAAGCCTTTCTTCTCAATACCTTTCCAGAAAGTTTTTCGGTATGCTCTCCATTCTCAATAACTATTTCACCATTAACTATTACGAATTTAATTCCCTTAGGATACTTCTTTGGATTTAGATAATCTGCTTTATCAATTACCTCCTTGGGGTCAAAAATAACTATGTCAGCCCAGAATCCAGGTCTCAATATTCCTCTATCATGAAGCTTAAGCTTACTCGCTGGAAGTGAAGTCATTTTCCTAATTGCATCTTCAAGAGTTAATACTTTCATTTCTCTAACGTATTTACCAAGAACTCTAGGATAGGTTCCATAGCTTCTTGGATGCGGAACACCCTTAGCCAAAATTCCATATGGAGCAAGTGCATATCCATCAGTAGCAATCATAACCCATGGCTTCCTCATAATCTTAATTATATTTTCCTCACTTTGATTGAAATTAATTATTCCAAGTGAAGATTCCTCTTTAACTGCAATTTCAACAAGTTTAATTGCAGCTTCATCAGGTGGAATATTCCATTTTTCGGCAACATCCTTTACTGTTAATCCCTCAAGTGATGGATCTACATCAAACCTAGATATTAATGCTCTATCTGGTCCCCCACGAAGCTCCATAACTCTAGCTAATTCATTTTTAATTTTCTCTCTAATTTCATGATTCATTAATCTTTCAAGTAGTTTTTCTCTTCCACCCTCATGAGCCCATTTAGGTATCCAAGCTAATAGTGATGTTCCACTTGCTTCATATGGATATTGATCTGCAGTAACATCTACTCCATGCTCCCTAGCTTCTTCTATCATTTTAAGCATTTCATCGCATTTATCCCATAATGGCTTAGCTAGAATTTTTAAATGTGAAATTTCAACTGGAACTCCAGCTTTCTCACCTATTTCAATTGCCTCTCTAATTGCTTCTAATAATAGTCCCCTATCACCTTCATCTCTTATATGTGAAGCATAAATACCTCCCTTCTCAGCAACAACCTTCGCTATTTCTATTACTTCCTCCGTTTTAGCATATGATTGCGGATCGTATCTGAGACCAGTAGATAATCCTATAGCTCCCTCATCCATTGATTTGGCAGTTAATTCCTTCATTTCCTCTAATTCACTCTTTGTAGGTTCCCTATTTTCATAGTCTAGAACTGCAATTCTAATATTTGAAAACCCAACATAAGTAGCTACATTAACTGCAATTCCATTCTCTTCTAATTTCCTTAAATACTCACCCATATAGGTCCAATCAATCTTCAAATTATATTTCTCGGCATAGTATTTAGTTATTCTATCTCTCAATTCTCCAAGTAATGGTGCAGCTGAACTACCACAATTTCCAATAACTTCAGTTGTTACACCCTGCCTAATCTTGCTTTCAGCTTTAGGATTAACTAGTAATGTAAAATCAGAATGACTATGAATATCAATAAAACCAGGACAAACAACTAAGTCCTCAGCAGAAATAATTTGTTTAGCATCAATTTTCCTTAGCTTACCCATAGCCACTATTTTGCCATTTTTAATTCCAATGTCAGCTTTAAACCAAGGATTACCAGTACCATCGATAATTCTTCCACCTATAATTAATAGGTCAAATTCCAATTTCACCACCAAGATTAATTATTATCTTAACTATTTAAATGGTGAATAGCTCTTAAAATTTTATCAGGCATTTTAATCCCCGAACCAGTTAATGGTATGCATATATTATCCTCAATATCGCTCTTCATTTTTAATAGTGCTGCAATAGCAGTAGCTGATGTAGGTTCTACAATTAAGCCCATTTTCAATAATACTTTTAAACTATGAATTATCTCATCATCATTAACTACAATTACATCTCCATTAGTATTGATTATTGCATTTTTCATTTCATTAATTCTAGGTGGATTTGAGATTTTTATCCCATCTGCAAGTCTTGATTTCCTATTCCAGTCTCTTTTTCCATAAATGGCTTCATATAGTGGCGTATATCCGGAAACCTGAACAGCTATTAATCTGGGAATTTCATCTATGAATCCATAACTATTAAGCTCTTTAAATCCCTTATATAAGCCTAAAAGCAGTGTTCCATTACCTGTTGGAACTATTATTGTTTTTGGAATTTTCCAATTATATTGTTCAGCTATTTCATATGCTATTGTCTTTACTCCTTCTATAAAGAATGGATTCCATGAATGTCCAACATAGTAATCATTTTCTTCAAGCTCATTTACTGCCCTAATAAATGCTTCAGTTCTATTTTTTGTTTCAATTAGTTGTGCGCCAAGTATTTGTATTAATCTCTTCTTATTTTTCGAAGCTTTAATTGGTACATATATTTTGGCTTTTATTTTTGCAGCTGAGGCGTATGCTGATATTGCTAATCCAGCATTACCTGAAGAATCCTCAACAATTCTCTTAACACCCGATTGTACTGCTCTTGAAATAACAGTGCTAGCTCCTCTATCCTTAAATGATCCAGTTGGATTTAGAAATTCCAATTTTAATGCAACTTTAATTCCAAAAATTTCCCTCTCTATTATTGGTGTCCATCCCTCACCTAAAGTAACTTTAGATTCATTTCTCACTGCCATGAATCTTTCATATCTCCACATACTATAATCTTCAAAATTAATAAGTTGCCTAGACTTCTCCTCTATTTCAAAAATTATTTCTAATGGACTACCACATTTCTCACATTTCCAATTTAAGTAATTTTCAGGATAGATTGATTGGCATTTTGAGCATTTCAATGAAATTTTCTTATCTTCTTTATTCAATATTTCACCCAACTACTTGGCGGATTACTCTTAAGAAGTTCTCTCCCAAAATTTTCTTAATATCATTCTTTGAATATCCTCTTTCAAGTAGTTTTGCAGTTAAATTTGGTAATTTACTTACATCTTCTAATCCCTTTGGTGTTGATGATATTCCATCAAAATCTGAACCTAAGCCAACATAATCTATTCCTGCAATTTTGATTATATGTTCCATATGCTTAATTACATCATCTATTGTCGCTTCACCTTTCTTAACCAAGAATTTTGGATAAAAGTTTATTCCGATAACTCCATTCTTTTCAGCTATAGCTTTTATTTGCTCATCAGTTAAATTTCTTGGATGCTCACACAATGCTCTGCAATCTGAATGTGAAGCTATTATTGGTTTCCTACAATTTTCAATTATATCCCAAAAGCCTGCTTCACTTATATGTGAAACATCAACTATAATTCCAATTTTCTGCATTTCCTCTAATACTTGTAAACCTAAATTGGTTAATCCTCCTCCTGTTCTTGACTCTGAAACTCCATCAGCAAGCATATTTCTCTCATTCCATGTAAGTGATATTGCTCTAACCCCAAGCTTATAAAATGCCTTTAATAGTATTGGATTATATTGAATTGGCTCTCCACCCTCAAGAGATATTAATGCAACTATTTTTCCATTCCTCTTAGCCTTAATTATATCCTCACTTTTATCCATAATTATAATCTTATCACCAAACTTTTCTACTTCATTATAAAATGCACTTATCATTTCTAATGCTCTAGGAGTTGCTCTTTCAGGCTTATATACTGTATCAACATAAACTGCGAAGAATTGGCAAGTTACTCCTCCCTCGATTAATCTTGGAAAATCGATATGCCCCTCAGTACTCCTATTAATTAAGCTCCTAATCTTCCAATCTGGTCTTCCTAATCTTGGTACTAAATGTAAAATTGAATCGCAATGTGCATCAATAATTATCGCTTCTCTATGAATTGACTTAGCTTCTTCAATAAGCTCCCTATTTAAATTCAAAATTTCACCTCAAATTTAACTTTCATTTGAATTATAATAGCCTTATTGAATAGTAAAATCTATTAAGGAAATATATTGTTCTACTTTCAGTTGCAAGTTGAGTGAGTATTGGAGATGATAATGATGGGGCAATGAACTTTAAATCAAATTTCAATCAATTATGGAGAATTTTCATTCAATCATCGATAGCATTAACATTTAGTATTGGAGGAATGTTTTCTGGAGGTATTATTTCAAAATTTAAGCATTTATTCATTCCATTCCCATGGATATTGGCTCTATATCCATCAATTTTATCATTAAGAGGTGATATTAGTGGTGTTTTATCTGGTAAGCTTGGAACAATGCTTCATACAGGTGATATTAAACCTCAATTTACTGGGAATACTCATGATTTCCATGCGCTTATTAAAGCAATTTTCATATTGACTTTTATTGATTCCTTTGCGATGGGAGTACTAACTTTCATTATAAATCTTTCTATAGGCATAGCTCAATCGAGGGATCTTCCATATTTTATAATTACGCCCTTAGCATCATGCATATTAGCTACAATGTTATCTCTACCAATAACGCTAATGACAGCATTTACAAGTTTTAGAAGAGGACTTGATCCAGATATTATTGTCTATCCAGTTGTAGCTATACTTAGTGATGTCATTGTGGCTATTTGTTATGCAACCATAATAACATTGATATTGTCTTTCAAGGAGCACTCAATAATGGCAATTTCAATATTAGCTCTACTTTTATTTATGGCACTCTTAATCTCTTCTAAAAGTGATTTCAATCTAACTACATTTAGTTCTACATTAAAGGAGGCATCACCAATAGTACTCTTAACTAGTTTAGCTGGAGTTTTAAATGGTGTTTTTCTAGCCAATTTTAAATATACTTTAGAAGAGAGACCTGAGGTGTTAGTTGTTTATCCAGTTATTTTAAATGCTCTTGGTGGACTTGGTTCAATACTTGGTTCCATAACTACAACTAGACTTGCATTAGGATTTATTCAACCTAAATATTCATCATTTAAATATTTAAATCTGGATATTATTGGTATTTCGTCTTCCTCTATTATTTTACATACAATCTATGGCTTTATAGCCTATATTTTTTGTTTATTAGCAAATTTCTCAGTAAACCTCTATTCATTAACTATTCTATGTATAATGACTAATTTAATTGGTATGATCCTCATTTTCATTTTATCATTCACTATCAGCATTAAAGCCTATAATAGAGGATGGGATCCAGATAATATGGTAATCCCAATTGTAAGTTCAATTTCAGACTTTCTAGGTACAGTTATATTAGTTTCATTAGCAAGATTAATATTGTGAGCAGTTACCTTATATTTCAATTTCATTAACTATATATTGTAGATTTAATTTGAATGGGGGGTTAATTGGTTTACTATGGATCGTAAATTTTCAAATAGACCATTTACTCATATAAGGCCTATGTCTGTTAGAGAAGTTCTTAAGGAAATGAAGGATATTTGCGGATTAATGATAGATTTAGCCTATGCTTCAGTTCTACTTAATGATGAGGAATTGGCTAATGAAGTTTTGGAATTTGAGAGGGAAATTGACTCATTATTATATCAATTATGGGCTAGTGCTGCAATTGCAGTTAGGGATCGTGAAGATGCTGAGGCAATGGCTAGTGTAATTAAAGTTGCAATGGCTATGGATGAAATTTCAAATGCAGTTTCAGATATAACTCACGTAGTATTGAGGAGACTTGGAATCCATCCAGCAGTTAGAGAGGTATTTGATAAGATTGAACCAAAATATAAGCGCGTAGTTATAGCTGAGGATTCATATTTAGTTGGAAAATCTATTGGTGAACTTGACTTAGATGTTGAGCTTGGAATTTATGTTATAGCAATTAGGAGGGGTAAAGAATTAATTATTGATCCAGAGGATTTTGAAGTATTCAAAGCTGGAGATATAGTGATAGTTAAAGGTCCAACGGCATGTTTAGAGGATTTCGCCAAGGTAGCTAGTGGAGAAATTAAGGATTGGAGTGAGGTGATTGAAGAATGAGTTTAGAGATAATTGAAGAACTATTATTCAAATTATTAGATATTTCTAGAACAATGATTGATCTAGCATATTCAGCATTACTATTTAATGATAAGGTATTTGCGGAAGAAGTCTTAAGATTAGAGGAGGAAGTTGATGATCTACATACTGAATTTGAATTAGAGGTCTTAAAGCTTAAGGAACGTGAAGGACAGGAGAAGGGAATACTTGGACTAATTAGATTAGGATTATCTGCTGAAGCGATTTCAGATGCAGCAGCTTCAATAGCAGATATTGTTGTTAGAGGTTTAAAGCCTCATCCAATAATTAGGAAAGTATTTCATGAAGTTGAGGAAAGTGTAGCTTTAATTCAGGTTGAAGAGGGAAGTGAAATTGAAGGTAAAAGTCTAGAGGAATTAGCTCTAGATGAAATGGGAATTAAAATATTAGCTGTCAAAAAAATTGGTGGTAGATGGATTAGAAATCCATCACAAAAATACATTGTTAGTGCAAATGATCTATTAATGGTTAGTGGTTATAGAGATAGTATTGAAGAATTAAGGGAAATGGCTTCACTAACAAATAAATAAGCTTAAATTTATAAATGCGAAAAATAAAGATTTTATTAAATGTTAGCCACAACAACTATTGGAAGTTTTCCTCTCTCACCTAGAAATGAAAACTTTAGAAAAGCACTTATTGATCAAATAAATGCTAGAATAACCTATCCAGCCTTACCTCAGCTTGAAGATTTTTGTTTATTATATTTGAGAGAATTTGAGCGTGATAAATGTGGAATTGAAATTATTAATGAAACACCATGGATAACTGGTTCAATTAAAACTCCTATCATTAGAAATATAATTAATCAAATATATGAAGCAATAAATCTGCTTAAGGAGCATAATAAAGAGGGAATGCTTAAGGTTCAAGTTACAGGTCCATTAACATTAGCTTCAGTTACTAAAGTAACTGATAAAATGATTGCCTTAAGTTATGAGAGTATTGTTGAGGAATTTATTGAAGCAATTACTGGTATAGTTAATCAAATAGCTTCAATAAATGATGTTAAAATAATTTTTATTGATGAACCATCACTTTCATATGCTTCATGGATGGGAATTAATGAGGAAATATTAATTAAGGCAATAAGCAAACCATTAAATAAAGCTAATAGTAAGGGGAAAATAACTGGAGTCCATGTATGCGGTGACATTAGAGGATTAAGCAACATACTACTTCAAACATCAGCCAAAATTCTCCATCATGAATTTAAAGGCTTCCCGCAAAATCTTAAGGCATATTCGAAGAAGGATTTAGAAGCTAATGATAAAATATTAGGATTAGGCTGCGTACAAACAGTTCCCAAAGATAGTGAAATAGTAATTGAAAGTATAGGTGAAGTAGTGAATTTCATTAAGAATGCTGGAGAAAAATTTGGTTTCGAAAAAATATTTCTAGCTCCAGATTGCGGATTTAAAGGATTTAGACAAATATTTAATAGTGAGGATGAAGCTCAGAAAATTGTAAAAATTAAAATGAGAACTATGACTGAAGCTGCAGAATTAATACGTACAACACTACTATAAAATAATTAACCTTTAAAACCATTATCACCATAAATATTTCGGTGCATATATATGAGTAGATTTTCCATTAGCATTTCAACCTATAATAGGAGAATTGAGAGGGTTAGGAAAATTCTCGAATCAAAAAATTATGATGCACTCATACTATTCAGTCCAATAAGAATTTTCTATTTAACTGGATATAAGGTACTTCCAACTGAAAGACCAATAGCATTAATAATTCCAGTTAAGGATGAATTAACCCTATTTGTACCTAAATT
>CAZCCB010000004.1:0-29876 GCA_964497155.1 uncultured Nitrososphaerota archaeon
GTTCCAAATGAATTTAAATTAACATTCGCGGTAAGCCATTATATGGAGCCTAAAAATGAATTTAATATAGGGGATTGGATAGAACTTTGGTTGAAATGTGAATGGCTTAGAGGCGGGTCACATTCAGCAATTGCTGATAATGTAGTTTTTGTAATACTAGATGAGAATTATTCAATAATTTGGCATAGATCAGTTGGAAAGATAGGTGAGGGTTGGTCTAGCGGTCCTGGAGGGGGATGGGGGGTTGGTGTTGGTTGGGGTCAAATAGATATTAATGGCTTTCCAGTTCCACCGGGATATTATATTGCTGGCTTAATTTTCATAAATCCGAAATTTAATCTTCCTGAAGATTTTTCACGCACCATAAACTTTCAAATTCTAGACCCCACACCAAAAAATGCACCATATGAAGTATGGGTTAATGATGATTTAATCATTGAAAACATTACTCATTATAAATCTATTCAAGCTGCAATAAATAATGTGAGTTGGAATGGAGTAATACATGTTGAACCAGGCATTTATAGGGAAAGCATCTATATATGGAAAGATCTAACAATTGAAAGTACTGATGGGCCAGAAAAAACAATAATTAAATGTGATACTAGTTATCCATTATGTACAACAGTGATATTTAGACGTGTTACAAATAGAACATTATTCAAAGGCTTTACAATAATAGCTAAAAGTTCTTCACAATCAAGAGGAATAATTTGCGATATGTTTGCAAATCCAATTATAACATGTAACATTATTATTAGTAAATCAAGTAGAAGTAATGCTTATGGTATAGATATCACGGGATCATCAAACCCTACTATAGATCATAACACTATAATAGTTTCAGATAATGTAAGATTTACTGCAGGTATCTGTTCTTATGGCGGAAAACCAATAATAAAGAATAATATTATTGTAGGAGACGGAAGTAGTGAAAGCTACGGTATAGCGATTGGAAATAATGCTATTCCTGCATTTCATAAATACAATTATTATTATAATTGGGCAGAAGCAATTAGAGGCATCGGGCTAGGTGAGGGAGAAATATTCTCAAATTCAAATCCTCCCGGATTTGTGGATCCAAATAATGGAGATTATCATTTACGATTTGATTCACCATGTATTGGCATAGGTGAAAATGAAACCGATTTAGGTGCATATCCATATTATTCAATGTCTCCCCTAACTATAAAGTTAAGAAAAGGATGGAATTTAATATCAATTCCATTATTATCCAATAAACATAATTTTGGAAAAATGCTATTAAACTTAAATTGCTGCTTTGCAATCTATACATGGAATCCATTAATTAAAAAATACATTAAAGTAACAAACATAGAAGTAGGAAAAGGATACTGGATACTTGCTACCAAAGATATTAACATAACCATTAAAGGCTACCCAATAACCCATATAAATGTAACTCTAACGAAAGGATGGAATTTAATAGGATCAACTTATAAATCAATTTCAAATTTAAAACTTAATAATACTTATTGTAAAATTTTCTATTGGGATAATATAAGAAAACGATATTATGTTGTAAATAATATAGAGAGAGGAAGAGGAGTATGGATTTTTATAAATAAAAATATAGACATACTTTTATAATAGTTATTTTTCTATTTCTTTATAATCATATAAATAAAGGTATTATTCAAAATCTCATCATACTTCTCAATATAGCTTATATAATCCTCAGGCACAGAATATTTACGATCAATAGTGTAGGTTCATGTAGTAGAAAATGATTATATTAAGCAATAACAATAATGAAGTTAAATAGGATTTTTCTTTTCCCACTTTTGAGCATGTAGAGATAGCTTAAGCTAATTTCAAGCTTCCTATAGCTTATTTGTTTATTCACCTAAATTTGTTAAATGAGAAAGGCGTTAGGTTAATTAGTTAATTCTAAATTAATTATTTTGACCGGCGGGCTTGCTGATTTGATGATGAAGCCTGCATCAATCCTTCCTTCATAAATAAATAAAACTTAAATAGTTCTTCACATTTCTCCCTACTAGCAATTACGGGTGATAAATTTGGCGTTTAAGCATATAGTAAGAATTGCTGGGCACGATGTTGATGGGTCAAGAAGAGTAGCCTATGCTATCACTCAGGTTAAAGGTATTGGTGTTAACTTAGCTCATGCTATAATTAGAGCTTTAGGTATAGATCCAAATATTAGAATAGGCTTTCTATCTGAAGCTGATATTAAAAGAATTGAAGCTGCAGTTAAGGATCCTAAGAGTTTTGGGATTCCAGCATGGATGTTTAATAGGCGGAAGGATTTGGAAACTGGTAAGAATTTACATTTAATTGGTTCAGATCTCATTTTAAGAGTTAAGGCTGATATTGACTTGATGAAGAAAATTAAGTGTTGGAAAGGTGTTCGCCATGCTCTTGGACTTAAAGTTAGAGGTCAAAAGACGAGAACTACTGGTAGAACTGGACAGACTGTAGGTGTAACTAGAAAACCTAGGAGGTAAAGTTTTGGGTGATCCTAGAAGATGTAGGAAGAAGTGGAAGGGGCCTAGGCATCCATGGAGAAAAGAAGTTTTAGAAGAAGAATTAAAATTAATGGGTCAATATGGATTGAGAAATAAGCGTGAACTTTGGATTGCAAAAACTATGATAGCTAAAATTAGACAGCAGGCAAGATTAATGTTAGCTCTTCCACCAGAAGAATTGGCAATTAGGCAAAAGCAATTAATCACTAGATTAAATAGGATGGGATTATTATCTGAAAATGCATCTCTAGATGATGTTTTAGGACTTAGAGTTGAGGATTTACTTGAACGTAGACTTCAAACAATTGTTTATCGTAAGGGTTTAGCTAGAACTATTCATGAAGCTAGGCAGCTAATTGTTCATGGTCATATAGCTATTAATAATCGAAGAGTAACCTCCCCCGGATATTTAGTTAAAAGGGAAGAGGAAGAATTAATTGATTATTCCCCCGGTAGTCCATTTAAAAAAAGGCCATTAATAAGTGAAGTTGCTGAAGTTAAAGCTGTTCAGGAGTAGGTGAATAGTCCATGTTTGGTAGAAGAGAATTAAGATGGGGTGTAGCTCATATTTATAGCAGCTATAATAATACTATAGTCCATATAACTGACTTATCTGGAGCTGAAACAATAGCTATTGCATCAGGAGGAATGGTGGTTAAGGCTGATAGAGAAAAACCATCCCCATATGCAGCTATGCAAGCAGCATTTAAGGCTGCTCAAATAGCTAAAGATAAAGGTATAAATGCAATTCATATTAAAGTTAGAGCTCCTGGTGGTCATGGACCAAAAACTCCTGGTCCAGGTGCACAAGCAGCTATTAGAGCTCTTGCAAGGTCAGGCTTCATTATCGGTAGAATTGAAGATGTTACTCCAATACCACATGATACTACTAGAAGGCCTGGCGGTAGGCGTGGAAGAAGAGTATAAATGGGTGGCAATATTTGATAGAATTTAAATGGAATAATTTTACAATAAAAATTTTCAGTATTGAGGAAAGGCAAATAGAAGACCTAGGTTTCTGTGCATACTTATCAAAGAAGAATCCACTATGGCTCAAAGGATTAGTTGTCTGCGCTTGTTGCGATATCCTTGATGCTAGAAGTATTGCCAAAGAGTTCTTGAAAAATAAAACGATATTGATGGAGCAAGTTTGTTATTCAATTAAGCCAAATTATGAGAGAGTAATAAAGGTTAAGGATGGCGATGTCATAATAAGTACTCCTTTAATAAAGGCTTATGGTCTATTTAAAGCTCTAGGTGAATTTATAATTGAAAATATCCTAAATAATAAGACTAAATGATAAAAGGTAATGTTAAGTTTATGCATAAAGTTTAAATTCCTCCCTTATAATCCATGAATCTAGCTTAAATTGAGGGGTTAAATTGATGTACGTGAAGGTGATTAGTGCATCGGACAATAAAATTCATTTCATATTAAGTAGAGTTAATGTAGCATTCGCTAATGCACTTAGGAGAATAATGATCGCTGAAGTCCCATGTATGGCTATAGATGAAGTAGTTATTCTAAATAATACTTCTCCGCTTTTTGATGAAATTATTGCTCATAGATTATCGTTAATTCCAATCAAAACTGATTTAGAAAGATTCAATTTACCTGAAGAATGTTCATGTGGTGGTAGTGGATGTCCAAAATGTCAAGTTACATTTATCCTGGATGTTAAAGCTGAGGAGGGACCTAGAGTAGTCTATTCTGGAGATTTAGTTTCAAGCGACCCTGAAATAGTTCCAGTAAGCAATAAAATACCAATAGCAAAATTAGCATCTAACCAAGCAATTCTACTTGAAGCTTATGCAAGACTTGGTATAGGTAAGAATGGTGCTAAATGGCAACCGGTAAGTGCTTGTGCTTATAAATATATGCCCAGAATTGAAGTTAATTACGATGAGTGCCTTAAATGTAATGAATGCATTAAAGAATGTCCTAGAGAAGCATTGGGAATTAATGATGATGGTTTCCCATATCTAAAAGATTACTTAAAGTGCAATTTATGTAAATTATGTGAAGAAGTATGTGAAGTAGAAGCAATAAAGGTAAATCCAGATGATTCAACCTTTATTTTTAATGTTGAATCTACGGGAGCATTACCTGCTCCCAAAATTGTTGAAGTTGCAGCTGAAGTTTTAGCCAAAAAATTTGATAACTTTATAAATGAAATAAGTGAGGGAGGGAAGAAATGAAGAGAACCGGTCCAACAAATGTTCAAGTAAGAAAGTTGATTAGATTCTTGAGGAAAGCATCAAGAAAGTATAATGTTGAAATATGGCGTGATATAGCTGAAAGATTAAATGCGCCGAGAAGAAGAAGAGTTGAAGTTAATTTAAGCAAAATACGAAGGTATACTAAGCCCGGGGATATAGTTATTGTTCCAGGCAAAGTTCTTGCTGCAGGAACTATTGATCATCCAGTAACAGTAGCTGCACTAGCTTTTTCTAAAAAGGCTATTGAGAAAATTAGAGAAGCTGGTGGAGAATGTATTAGTATTGCGGAGTTAGTTGATAGGGTTCCTAGAGGGAGTAATGTTAAAATTATGGGGTGAGAAAATGAGTAAGCAAGAAATAACTGTAATTGATGCCGAAAATTCAATTGCAGGTAGATTGGCTAGTATCGTTGCTAAGAGATTACTGGAAGGCGAAAGAATAATTATTGTTAATGCCGAAAAGGCTGTAATATCCGGTAATAGAAAAAGTGTCATTAATGAATTTAAATCAATGTTAGAAATAAAAACTTTAAGAAACCCTAAGAGAGGACCCAAAAGGTCTAGAAGACCAGATAAAATTTTAAAGGATATCGTCTGGGGAATGCTTCCTAAACATAATTATCGAGGTAGAAGCGCTTTTAAAAGATTAAAAGTCTATATAGGCTTTCCGGATGAATTTAAGAAATTTAAAGTTGAAAAGATTGCTGAAGCTGATATAAGTAGACTTAAAGGGAAGTATGTCTATTTAGGTGATGTAGCTAAGGAAATTGGTTGGAGGGGGCTGTAATGGTGAAAATTCTAGTTACGAGTGGGAAAAGAAAAACTGCAATTGCAAGAGCAACTTTTAAGCCGGGTAAGGGTCGTGTACTAATAAATAAGAAGCCAATAGAGCTTTATGAACCTGAAATTGCTAGGTGGAAAATTATGGAACCATTATTACTAGCTGGCTCTGAAAGAGTGAATAAAATAGATATTGAAGTAACAGTGAGGGGTGGAGGATTTATGGGTCAAGCAGATGCTGCTAGAATGGCTATTGCTAGAGGATTAGTTGAATGGTTTAAAGATGAAAAATTGAAGGAAATATTTCTTGAATATGATAGATCAATGCTTGCTGGTGATCCTAGAAGAACTGAACCCAAAAAATTTGGTGGGCCATCAGCTAGAAGAAGATTTCAGAAATCATATAGGTGAGGTGGTTTTGTCTTGATGATTCCAATTAGATGTTTTACTTGCGGTGCACTTATAGCTGATAAATATGAGGAATTTGAAAAAAGAGTTAAGGCGGGGGAACATCCAAGTAAGGTTTTGGATGATTTAGGTATTAAGCGGTATTGTTGTAGGAGAATGCTTTTAAGTCATGTAGAGCTTATAGATGAAGTTATTTTGCTTCATGAAATTTATGGTGGTCATAAAAAGCCTAGAAGGAGTGTTGATTAATTGGATGTACTTCCCACTATTATTAGGGATGTAACTGCTAGAAAGGTTTTTGATAGTAGAGGGTCAATTACAATAGAAGTTGAGGTTTACACTGAATCTGGATATGGAAGTTTTATTGCTCCAAGTGGTGCAAGTAAGGGCAAACGAGAGGCAATAGCATTTCCAAGTGGAGGTGTAGATGAAGCTATAAGAGCTGTTGAAGAATTAATAGCTCCAGAACTACTTGGTGTCGATTCTTCAGATCAATTTGAAGTTGATAATATTCTTAGACAAGTTGATGGAACCCCAAATTTCTTTAAGATAGGTGGTTCAACTGCAATTGCAACTTCAATTGCCTCTGCCAAAGCAGCCTCAGCTTCTCTTAACTTACCCTTATATAAATATTTGGGTGGAGTTTTCTCGCATCTTCTTCCATTACCATTAGGAAATGTCATTGGCGGTGGAAAGCATAGTAAAGGTGGTGGTCTTGATATTCAAGAAATATTAGTATTACCTCTTAAAGTAGATTCATTTTTTGAGGCTGCAAGAGCTAATTCTTTAGTCCATAAATGTATTGCTCAATTTGCTCCTCCTAATACGATTTATGGAAGAAATGATGAAGGTGCATGGGTTACGACATTTGGAATAAAGGAGTCATTAAAATTAGTGAAAAATGCATGTGATAGAATAAGCAATGAATTTGGCATTAAATTGGGTATTGGTCTTGACGTGGCAGCTTCATCTCTATGGTCTGAAAGTGAAGGTAAATATGTCTATCCTAGAGAGGGATTTAAGCTTACACCGGAGGAGCATTATAGGTTTATTAAGAAATTAATTGATGATTTCAGTCTCATTTATATTGAAGATCCATTCCATGAAGATGATTTTAATTCCTTCGCGCAGTTATTGGATGAAGTTTCTAATTGTTTAGTTTGTGGAGATGATTTATACGTAACCAATGCTGAACGAATTAGATATGGTGCTTCATTAAAAGCCAGTAATGCAGTAATAATTAAACCAAATCAAATTGGAACTTTAACAGATACTATTTTGGCAGTTGATTCAGCTAAAGCTAATGGAATGATTCCAATAGTTTCTCATAGATCTGGCGAAAATACTGATCCAGCAATAGCTCATTTAGCTGTGGGTTTCGGCTGTCCAATAATTAAGACAGGTGTTATTGGTGGTGAGAGAATTTCTAAAATAAATGAACTTATAAGGATAGAAGAGGAATTAGGTGAGAAAGCTAGAGTAGCTGATTTAGAGGGGATAATTGAATGACAGCAGCTGAGAGTACTGAATTATTAGTTCCTCTTGAAGTTTATCTAGCTGCAGGTCTTCATATAGGAACTAGAATTAAAACTAAGGCTATGCTACCTTTCATATACAGGGTTAGACCTGATGGTCTCTATGTTTTAGATGTAAGAAAGATAGATGAGAGAATTAGAATAGCTGCAAAGTTCATATCAAGATATCCTCCACATAAGGTTGTAGCTGTATCTTCAAGACAATATGGCTGGCGTCCAGTTGAAAAATTCTGTGCAATTACTGGAGCTAAACCAATAACTGGAAGATTTGTTCCAGGAACATTTACTAATCCACATTTACCTCACTATATTGAACCTGGAATCGTTATTGTAACTGATCCTAGGGCAGATGAACAAGCAATAGATGAAGCAGCTAAGATGGGTGTACCTGTAATAGCCTTATGCGATACTGATAATAGAGCAAGTTTCGTAGAATTAATTATTCCAGTAAACAATAAGGGTAGAAAAGCGCTCGCATTAATTTACTGGCTATTAGCTAGACAAGTATTAAGAGAGCGCGGAGACATTCCTCCCGATGGAGATATACCTGTTTCAATTGAAGAATTTGAAGCTAAACCTGAAGCTTATTAACTTATCCATTATTCTTAATCACATAAATTAGGCATAACTATTAGAAGTTCGTTTCCCAATTTATTTTTGGTGTTTGATTTGAGAGTTAGAACGCCTGCTGTAGCTGGCATGTTTTATGAATCCAATCCAGAGGATCTTAAACATAGAATTGAATGGTGCTTTAAGCATAAGCTTGGGCCCGGCAGCATACCCGAAGTTAAGGAGGGACCTAGAAAGATTATTGGATTAATATGTCCACATGCAGGTTATATGTATTCTGGGCCAGTTGCTGCTTGGAGTTATAAGGCTTTAGCTGAAGATGGAAGACCAGAATGTTTTATTATTTTAGGTCCAAATCATACTGGTTATGGAGCCACAATATCAATTATGACTGAAGGTAAATGGAGCACACCACTTGGTGAAGCTGAAATTGATTCTAGTATAGCCAAGAGAATCTTAGAATATTCTAAAATTGCTGAAGAAGATGACTATGCCCATTTATCTGAGCATTCAATTGAAGTTCAATTACCATTTCTCCAATACTTATACGGTGATGTAAATTTCGTCCCAATATGCATGATGCTTCAGACATACGATATTGCATTAGAACTTGGAGAAGCCATTAGTAAGGCTGTTGCCGATAAGGATGTTGTAATAATAGCTAGTACGGACTTTACTCATTATGAGCCCCATAGCTCTGCATATGAAAAGGATAATGCAGTCATTGAATGCATAGTCAATTTGGATGCAAAGAAAATGATCGATTTAGTATATCGTAGAGGAATTTCTATGTGCGGCCCCGGACCAGTTGCTACAACCATTATTGCAAGTAAAATGCTTGGAGCAACTAAGGCAATTAAAATGAAATATGCAACTTCAGGAGATATAACTGGTGATTATTATTCTGTAGTTGGATATGCTTCAATAGCTATCCTCAGGTGACAATCTTGAGGATTATTAATGCTTCAGCTCCATCAAAAATAATATTAGTCGGAGAACACTTTGTAGTTGAAGGAGAGCCAGCAATAGCTGCTGCAATAAACTTGAGAGCTAAGGTTAAATTAGAACCCCGTACTGATGAGTTCATAGAATTATACTCTACTAATACCCATTATTCAATGAAGCTTTCAATTGATAATTTCGAAATTTTGGATGGAAGTATTGATGCAATAAAATTTTTGGAACCAATAAGAGCACTTATAATTGAAATTGCTAAAAATTACAGTTTAGATAAAGGTTTTAACTTAATAATTAATTCTCAAATACCTATAGCAGTCGGATTAGGATCTTCAGCTTCAATTTTAGTAGCATGTTCAGCTTCTATTCTTAAATTTCTTTTGGGAGAGGTAAATAAAGATTTAATTATTAAGTTTGCATCTAAAGCTGAGGAAGTAGCCCATGCTAGACCAAGTGGAATAGATCCAACAATTACAACTTATGGTGGCATTCTCATATATAGAAGAATAGAGGGATTTCTACGTCTCAATGTACCTAAGCCATTCAAAATAATTATTGGTGTTTCCTCGCTCACTAGATCAACTGGAGAAATGGTGAAGAAAGTTCGAAACTTAAAGAATAAGTATCCAGAAATTTTTGATCCACTATATCATGCAGCTGGACATCTAGCAATTGAAGCTGCTAGAGCAATTGAGAAAGGTGATTTAAATATTCTTGGTGAATTAATGAATATAAACCATGGCTTACTATCTTCAATTGGTGTTTCCAATTTAGAACTTGAAAGATTAGTTTATGCCGCTAGATCAGCTGGAGCACTGGGAGCTAAAATAACTGGAGCTGGAGGTGGAGGGTCAATAATTGCCCTCCCCTCAGAAGACAATGTCCTTCAAATAGCTAAAGCCATTGAAAAAGTTGGAGGAAAAGCTATTATTGCTAATATTTCTAAGAGGGGCGTAATCATTGGAGAAAAATAGAATACCATTAGTAATACTTAAGTTAGGTGGAAGCGTAATTACATTTAAATCTGAACTTAAAAAGCCAAACATAGATGTTATAGATAGATTGTCAAAAGAAATAAGTGAAGTAATAAATCATGTTAAACTAATATTAATTCATGGCGGTGGTTCCTTCGGTCATCCATATGCTGCAGAATATGAAATTCATTTAGGCTTCAAAGATAAGAGTCAATTAATAGGTTTAGCTCAAACGAGAATTGCTATGGAGGAGCTTAATCAAATTATTGTTAATAAATTAATTGAACATGGTATCCCTGCAATTTCAATTCAACCTTCAGCGTGTATAATTGCTGAAAATGATGAAATTAAATCCTTTAATATTGATCCATTAAAAATGTCATTAGAATTAGGTTATATACCAGTTCTCTATGGGGATGCTGTCTTTGATCTTACTAAAGGATTCACAATAATTTCAGGTGATAAAATAGCATCATATCTAGCCATTAAGTTTAATGCATTTAAAATCGTTTTTGGTTGTGATGTTGATGGGATATACACCTCTAATCCCAAAAGAAGTTCAAATGCCAAGTTAATAAAGAGACTTTCAATAAGCGATGCTAAGAAAATTTTAAGTAGTTTATCATTTGATGAATCATTTATTGATGTAACTGGAGGAATGAAAAATAAATTAGTGGAGTCTATTAAAGCAGTTTCTCATGGATGTGAAGTATTAATAGTTAATGCTTTAAAACCCAATTATATTAAAAGAGCCATTTTAGGTGAATCAATCATTTGTACAAGAATAGTTAGATAATCTAATTTAATTTTATGAAAAATGTTATTAATTTCTAAGTTCATTATCGATTTCGATTGGTGATTCCATTGATTACTGAGAGAAAGAAAAGTCATATTGAAATATGTCTTAATAGAAATGTATGCTTCACTAATAAGACAACTGGTTTCAATGATATTGAATTGATACACAATGCTCTTCCAGAAATTAATTTAAACGATATTTCATTAGAGGTGGAGTTTTTAGGTCATAAATTTAAAGCCCCTATAATAATCTCAGCAATGACTGGCGGTAGTAAGCTATCAATAAAGATAAATAGAGCATTAGCAATTGCCGCTAAAGAATTAGGTTTAGGAATGGGTGTTGGAAGTCAAAGAGCTGCAATTGAGAATCCAGAATTAGAATACACTTTCAGAATAGTGCGTGATTTAGCTCCAGAAATATTTTTGATAGCCAATTTAGGTGCTGCACAATTTTCAATGGGATATGGTGTTAATGAGGCTATTAGGGCTATTGAAATGATTGATGCCAATGCACTTGCAATTCACTTAAATTCTCTTCAGGAAGTTGTACAGCCTGAAGGTGAACCTAAATTTAATAATGTTCTTAATAGATTAGGTGAGCTTTCTTCGCAATTAAGTGTTCCACTAATAGCCAAGGAGACGGGTGCTGGTATTTCAATGGAAGTGGCATCAGCATTAGAACGCGTAGGGGTCAAGTGTATTGATGTTGGTGGTGCTGGTGGAACTAGTTGGGCTGCAGTAGAATACTATAGGGCTTTAGAATTAGGAGATGGAAAAAGAGCTTCTTTAGCAAGATTATTCTGGAATTGGGGGATCCCAACGGCAATTAGTATTTGTGAAGTTAAACATGCTACTAAAAATGTAGAGATTATCGCGACTGGCGGTATTAGGAGTGGTATTGATGCTGTTAAGGCGTTGGCTTTAGGAGCTTCAATGGTTGGAATAGCTCTTCCCCTCTTAAAACCTGCCTATATTGATGGTGCTAATGGAGTAATAAAGTTCTTGAGACATTTCATTGAGGAAATGAAGGTAACTATGTTTCTTGTTGGAGTTAAGAATGTTTCTGAATTAAAAAGTATTCCCCTAATTATTACTGGAACCACTGCTGAATGGCTAAGGTTACGTGGAATAAATTTAGAAAAATATGCTAGACGTACAATTAAACATTTAAATCTACGTAGTTGAAATCTAACGGTAGGTGTCATTATTGAGTTTAATGGATGCAGTTAAAGCTTATGCTAATAAGGTTAATGAATTCATGTTTAATCTCCTTCCATTAAAGCCCAAATTAGATTTCCTATATTCAGCATCAAGACACTTACTTGAAGCTGGTGGCAAACGACTTAGACCTTTCTTAGTAATTCAATCATGTTTAGCGGTTGGCGGAGAAGAGGAAGTCGCTATTCCAATGGCAGCTGCTGTAGAGTTAATTCATAACTTTACCCTTATTCATGATGATATAATGGATAAAGATGAGTTTAGACGAGGAGTACCTACTGTCCATGTAATTTGGGGCATACCGATGGCCATATTAGCTGGAGACCTGTTATTTTCAAAAGCTTTTGAAGCAGTATTTTATTGTTCACGTTACTCCTCAATTTCATTAAGGCGATTAACAGAGGCTGGGAAAAGACTTGCAGAGGCTGTTAGCACAATAGCTGAGGGACAGGCATTAGATATGAAGATGAGCGGTATTCTCAAAGAGAAAATTGTTGATGAGAAAGAATATTTTGAAATGATTAGTAAGAAAACAGCTGCACTATTTAAGGTTTCATGTGAAATTGGCGCTTTAATTGGCGGAGGTACTGAGGAGCAGATTTTAGCTCTCTCTAGATATGGTGATAACATTGGAATAGCTTTCCAAATGTGGGACGATATACTTGGAGTTGTAGCTGACGAAAAAGTATTAGGAAAACCTGTTGGAAGCGATTTGAGAGAGGGTAAATGCACTCTTATATTAATTCATGCATTAAAAAATGCAGATGAAATTGATAAAGAATTTATAATGAACATTTATGGTAAAGATGATTTCTCTAAAGATGATTTTAATAGATTTCTAAAAATTCTTGAGAAAACTGGATCCATAAAATATGTATTGGACATAGCGAAAAAACATGTAGAAGTAGCTAAAGATTCACTAAGGATTCTTCCTGAAAGTAATGCTAAATCATTATTAATTCAATTAGCTGATTTCATAGTATCCAGAAAATATTGAGGGAATATTTATTGGGTATCTCTATTCCAAGAATATTTGTTGAAATCGAGAATTCTAAAATTCAAGAATTCATAGAATCTGGTAGAGCTAAAAAGAGAATGTTAATAGTTAAAGATTCAGGTGAAATTAAGTTAATTGAAATTGGAGATCAATTTAAGAATATAGATGGTAAAATTTATGTTCAGGAAATTTATGATGATGCATATAAATGGCTAATTGATCTTGAAAATGGAATTATAATGAGAAACTCGATAATCATAACTCCTAACGGTGAATATATTTTTCTTAAAAAGGGTAAACGAGTTTACCTATTTGAGGCTATGGGTAGAATCGTAGTTCCACTAGTGAAGGTTGGCGAGAAAATTCTTAGTGGACGAAGAATCGCTGCAATTTTTACTGGTAAGAGGGAAGTAAGATATTTAAGATCGGATTCAGCTGGAAAAATAGTTTATATAGCTCAGATAGAAAATAAGCCTCAAAGATATTTAATAGTATTAATTCCAAGGGAGGATTAAAATGGATAATGTCAATTCTATACTTTCACCAGATATTGAGCTCTTGATTAAGAAACATGCCCTATTAAATGCGTATAGGCATAAGGGTAAAGCTGAACTTAAACCTGTAATATCGAAGGTTATCGGAGAAAGACCAGATTTAAAGTCTATGATTAAGCAGTTAATCCCTCATGTTAAAAGGATAGTTAATGAAGTTAATTCTATGAGTTTAGATGATCAATTAAAATTAATTCAATTAAATTGGCCTGAATTATTAATTAGTGAGAAAAAAGTTGAGGAAAAAGGGCTCCCCCCTCTACCTAATGTTGATAGATTTAATGTTGTGAGAACTCGTTTTGCTCCAAATCCAGATGCCCCTCTTCATTTAGGTAGTGCTAGACCTATAATATTATGTCATGAATATGCTAGGATGTATAAAGGAAAGTTCATTTTAAGATTTGAAGATACTGATCCAAAAACTAAGCGACCAATATTAGAAGTTTATGATTGGATTAAGGAGGATTTACTTTGGCTTAATGCTAAATGGGATGAAGAATATATTCAATCTGATAGGATGTTAATATACTATAAGTATGCAGAAAAGCTTTTGGAAATGGGTGCTGCTTATGCCTGTAATTGCCCTAGAGATGTTTTCAGTAAGTATAAGAATTTGGGTAAGCCTTGTCCTTGTCGTTCACGTTCTCCTGAGGAGAATTTAGAGTTATGGGATAAAATGTTGAATGGAGAACTAGGGGAAGGAGAAGTTGTAATTAGAATTAAAACTGATATGGCTCATCCAAATCCTGCAATAAGGGACTGGGTTGCTTTTCGAATAATTGATATTGAAAAATATCCTCATCCAAGAGTTGGTTCTAAATATTGGGTTTGGCCAACATATAATTTTGCATGTGCAATTGATGATCATGAAATGAGAATTTCCCATATTTTAAGAGGGAAAGAACATATTAGTAATACCTTTAAGCAAAAATATGTTTTCGAGTATCTTGGATGGGAGTATCCTGAAGCAATACACTTTGGTAGATTAAAATTATCTGGATGGATTTTAAGTAAATCGAAAATTGCTGAAGGAATAAGAAAGGGAATTTATAAATCTTGGGATGACCCCAGACTTGGTACTCTTAAGGCATTAAGAAGAAGAGGATTCCTGCCAGAAGCAATTAGAGAAATAATACTTCAAGTAGGGATTAAACCTGTTGAATCATCAATTTCCCTTGAAAACTTATATTCAATTAATAGAAGGCTTATAGAACCTATGGCTAATAGATTCTTCTTTATTGATACTCCAATTACACTTAAAATTATTAACTCCCCATCTTCTCTTAAAGCTAAGATTCCATTTCATCCAAGTTATCCTGAAAGAGGATTTAAAGAATTTAATATTTCAGTAGTTAATGGTACTGCTGAAGTTCTTATTTCAAAGGAAGATTTAAACTTAATTGAACCTGGAAAAATCATAAGGTTAATGGGCTTATTGAATTTTAAAGTAAAGAAAGTTAGAGAAGATCTAGTTGTAGCTGAATTTGATAGTTTAGATCATAAAGCTCTTCCACCTAAATCACCAATAATTCATTGGCTACCTAAAGACGTGCATTTAAATGCAATTGTAGTAATGCCTGATGCTTCTGAAATAAAAGGATTATGTGAAATTTATTGTAAAGAGCTAAGAGTTGATGATAGAATTCAATTTGTGCGTTTTGGATTTGTTAGAGTTGATGAAATCGGTGACCCAATTATCTTCTACTATACACATCCATGATGACGTGGGAAAGATTTAATAAGCTCTAATCTGATTTTAGATAGCATATGATTCGATGAGTTGGGGTGAGATGATATGTCTAAACCATTTTATGTAAAATTTGAAGTTCCATCTGAATTAGCTGAGAAAAGTTATGAAGCAATTCAAATTGCTAGAGATACTGGTAAAATTAAGAAGGGAACTAATGAAACCACTAAAGCAGTTGAACGTGGATTAGCAAAACTGGTATTAATTGCTGAGGATGTAGATCCACCAGAAATAGTTGCTCACTTACCATTATTATGTGAAGAAAGAAAGATACCATATGTATATGTTCCAAGTAAAGCTAGATTAGGTAAAGCAGCTGGAATTGATGTTGCAGCTGCATCAGCATGTATTATTGATCCAGGAGATGCAGCTGAACTAGTTAAAGAAATAATTGCTGAAGTAGAGAAAATAAAGTCTGGTGGAGCATAACTGCTTAGAGCTACATATATTTAATGAGGGTAAAACATAAATTCCACTTATTTTAATGCTCTAATGCACAATGGTGGTGAGTAAAGTGAGCAGTGAAAGCGATGCTACACCAGCTGAAGTAATTCAAATTATAGGTAGAACTGGAGTTACAGGTGAAGTCATACAAGTTAGAGTTAGAGTTTTAGAGGGAAGAGATAGAGGGAGAATACTAACTAGAAATGTTAAAGGACCCGTTAGACTCGGGGATATTTTGATGTTAAGAGAGACTGAGAGAGAGGCAAGAAAACTAACTCCTAGATAGTGAGGTGTAACCATTGAGTTTAAGAGTTAAAAAATGCAGTTTTTGCGGGTCAGAAATTCCTAAAGGCTGTGGAATAATGTACGTTAAAACCGATGGTACCATACTATATTTCTGTTCAAGTAAATGTAGGAAGAGTATGATTATACTTAAAAGAAAACCCCATAAAGTTAAGTGGGTCATAAAATCAATTAAAGGTAAAAGTAAGTAAATTGGAGGGGAATTTTAGATGGGTAGCAATATTGAGAGAACGTTAATTATAATTAAGCCTGATGGAGTCGTAAGAGGATTAATTGGAGAAATTCTAAGTAGATTTGAAAAGCGAGGTCTCAAAATAGTTGGTCTTAAAATGAAATGGCTTTCAAGAGAGGAAGCTGAAAGATTATATGCAGTTCATAAGGGTAAACATTTCTTTGAAGATCTAATTAATTATGTAACTTCATCTCCAGTAGTTGCCGCAGTTATTGAAGGTAAAAATGCTATTTCAATAGTTAGGAGAATTATTGGTGCAACAAATGCTGCTGAAGCTCTTCCAGGAACCATTAGGGGGGACTTTGCATTAGATATTAATAGAAATGTAATTCATGCAGCTGATTCACCTGAAAATGCAGTTAGAGAATTATCAATAATCTTTAATTCAGATGAAATTTACAGTTATGAAAGAGTAGACGAAAAGTGGCTTTAATTAGAAGAAATGCTTAAAGCATAGTAATCAAGCTATTTACCTAGCTAATTTAAATTAAAGGAGCGTGAGCAACTTGGCAGAGGAAAAAAGGCTTAGACAACCAATAGTCTGTGTTCTAGGCCACGTCGATGTTGGAAAAACAGCTCTCCTAGATAAAATTAGAGGCACAGCAGTTATGCTAAGAGAACCCGGAACGATGACTCAACATATTGGTGCCAGCTTTATTCCATGGAGTACATTAAAGAAAATTTGCGGTCCCCTTCTCAAGTTAATTAAAGCTGAAATTGAAATACCGGGCTTACTCTTCATTGACACACCTGGACACGAAGCATTTGTAAATTTACGAAGGCGTGGCGGGTCAATAGCTGATATAGCTATACTCGTTATCGATGTAACTGAGGGATTTGAAAATCAAACATATGAGTCAATTGAAATCTTAAAGGCGAGGAAAACGCCCTTTTTAGTCGCTGCAAACAAGATTGATAAAATTCCTGGATGGAAATCAATTGAAAATGCTCCAGTATTACAAAGTTTAAAGAATCAATCTGAACTTGTAGTTAAGAGACTTGATGAATTAATTCAAAACATTATTTATGAATTTTATAAACTTGGATTTAGAGCTGATAGATTTGATAGAATTAAAGATTTCACAAAGACAGTTGCCATCGTACCTACAAGCGCTAAAACTGGTGAAGGCATACCTGAGCTATTAATGGTTCTAGCTGGTCTCACGCAGAGATTTATGACTGAACGCTTAAGATTTACTTCTGGCCCTGCTAAAGGAGTAATTTTAGAGGTTAGAGAGGAACCTGGTCTTGGAACTACAATTGATGTTATAATTTATGATGGTATTATTAAACGTGGAGACTTAATTATTGTAGGTGGATTAGATAAGCCAATAATATCTAGAGTTAGAGCCTTACTCTTACCTAAGCCTTTAGATGAAATGCGTTCTCCAGAAGATAAATTTTTGAGTGTAGATGAAGTTTCAGCAGCTGCTGGAGTTAAGATTGTAGCTCCTAATCTTGAGGGAGCAGTTGCAGGTGCTCCCGTACTAGTAGTTGATGATGTAAGTAAGATAAATGATTTCTTAAAGCAAGTTAAAGAGGAAGTTTCAAGCTTACGTTTATCTAGGGAAGTTACTGGAATAATTTTGAAGACTGATACTTTAGGTTCACTTGAAGCTCTAACTAATTATCTGGAAAGATTTAATGTTCCAATTAGATTTGCTGATGTAGGACCCGTTTCAAAGAGAGATGTAATTGAAGCTTCAATTGTAAAGGAAACGGATCCATATAGAGGGGTAATCTTAGCATTTAATGTTAAAGTTCTTCCAGATGCTGAGGAGGAAGCTAAGAGTAGAGGTATTCGAATATTCAGGGAAGTAATAATTTACAGGCTTGTTGAAAATTATTTGAAATGGTATGAAGAAATGACTACTAGAGATAGAATGAGAAAGTTTGAAGAACTAGTAAAGCCGGGAAAGATAAGGCTTCTTCCAGGATATGTTTTTAGAAGAAGTAATCCTGCAATAGTTGGTGTTGAAGTTCAAATTGGAAGAATTAAACCTGGATATAAGCTCATGAGAAATGATGGAAAAATTATTGGGGAAATAATGCAAATACAAGATAAAGGTAAACCAATTAAAGAAGCAGTTGCAGGTCAAAGCGTTGCTATATCAATAAAAGGAAATATTTTAGTGGGAAGACATATAAAGGAGGGAGATATTCTTTACGTAAATGTACCTGAAAGTCATGCTAGAGTGCTGGTCTCTGAATTTAAGGATTCCCTTTCGGAGGATGAAATTGAATTGCTAAAGGAAATTGGTAAAATAAGAAGGAGAGCTAGGAGGTAAAATTTTGCCTGAATTTAAAATTGTTATTAGTGATCCCAAAACAGGTAAAGCTAAGCAAGTTACAATTAGTGATCCTATATCGTACACTTTAATTGGACTTAAAATTGGAGATGTAATTGATGGTTCTCCATTAGGATTTCCAGGTGTAAAATTAAAGATTACTGGAGGTTCAGATAAAGCTGGCTTTCCAATGCTTCCATACTTACCCGGAGGCAGAAAATACCGCATATTGCTGTCTGGCCCGCCAGGATTTAGGCCAAAAGAAAAAGGTTTGAGAAGAAGGAAGACTGTTAGAGGTAATGTAATTACTGAAGACATTGTTCAAATAAATATGATAGTTGTTGAGGGGGAGGTGAAGTTTGAAGAATCAGAAGAGAAGGAAGAGCAGTGACGATGAAGAGGAATACAAACAACCGGAATGCAATATAGGAACTACTGGGCATGTAGATCATGGGAAGACCACGCTAGTTCAAGCATTAACTGGAATTTGGGCAGCTAGACATAGTGAAGAATTAAAGAGAGGATTAACATTAAAGCTTGGTTATGCTGATGCTAGTTTTAGAAAATGCCCCAATTGTCCTCCCCCTCAATGCTATACGACTGAACCAATATGCAAGCATTGTGGATCTAAAACTATTCTGCTTAGAAGAGTATCATTTGTAGATTGTCCTGGACATGAAATGTTAATGGCAACTATGCTATCAGGTGCAACATTGATGGATGGAGCCTTACTGGTTATAGATGCAACCCAGCCATGTCCTCAACCGCAGACAAGAGAGCATTTAATTGCTCTTGAAATAATTGGAGTTAAAAATATAGTTATAGTTCAAAATAAGGTTGAAGTTCCATCAAAAGAGAAAGTCATCGAGAATTATAGTCAGATCTTAAAATTTATTAAAGGTACAATTGCTGAGGGAGCACCAATAATACCAGTATCAGCATTACATAAAGCTAATATTGATGTTCTAATTCAAGCAATTGAGGAATACATTCCAACACCAAAAAGAGATCCAACCAAACCTCCAAGAATGCTTGTTGCAAGATCATTTGATGTAAATAAACCTGGCACACCACCAGATAAATTGGTTGGAGGAGTTTTAGGTGGATCAATTATTCAAGGTAAGTTAAAAGTTGGAGATGAAATTGAAATAAGTCCTGGAATTAGAGTTGAAAGAATGGGTAAAGTTAAGTATGAATCACTTTATACGACAATAGTTAGTTTAAAGGCTGGGGAAGTACCTGTCAAGGAAGCTAAACCCGGTGGACTTGTAGGTATTGGGACTCTGCTTGATCCATCATTAACTAAGGCTGATTCGTTAGTAGGTAATGTAATTGGTCGTCCAGGTACATTGCCTCCCGTATGGTACGATTTTTCCTTTGAAATTCATCTTCTAGAATGGGTTGTAGGCTTAAAGGAACCTCAGAGAGTTGAACCATTAAGAATGAGAGAACCATTAATGATCAATGTTGGGACTGCAACAACTTTAGGGATTATTACATCACTATCCAAAGATGAAGCTCATGTTCAATTAAAGAGACCTGTATGTGCCGATGTGGGTGCAAGAATTGCATTAAGTAGGAGAATTGGAGGTAGATGGCGATTAATAGGCTATGGTTTCATTAAAGGGTGACTTTATGAGGCGTGAAAAAATAAAGGTAATCTTCGATACTAACATGCTTTTATTATCCGTTCAGAAACCATTAGACATTTTCTCCGAAGTTGGACGAGTTTTAAATGCGGCATATACTCCAGCAGTATTAACTGCGACAATAAATGAATTAAATAGAATGTTAACCTCGGGGAGACCTAAAGAGAAAATTGAAAGTAAATTAGCTTTAGAATTAGCTAAAAAATGTGAAATTATTGAATACGAAGCTTCAGTTGATAATGCTGATAGAGCCATAATTGAATATGCTAGGAAAAATAGAGTTATAGTGGCTACAAATGATATCGAACTTAGAAGAAGATTGCGCAAATTAGGTATACCAGTAATTTTTCTTAGGGGTTTTGATCATTTGGAGCTTGAAGGTGAAATATATTAAGTAGATATCATAACTTTTAATCGCTTTACTTGAGGGAGGTTTAATGGATGTATTATTTAATTAAAATGATTGACGTAATTAGAATTCCACCAAACATGTTTTCTGAACCATTGGAGGAGGTTGCAGCTAAAATTTTAAGAGAAAAATACGAGGGATTAATTGACAATGAACTTGGAATAATAATTGCAGTTCTCAACGTCTCAGTATCAGATGTAGGTTTCATAGTTCCTGGAGATGGTGCGACTTATCATGAAGTAACTTTTGATGCCATAGCCTTTCTCCCTAAAGTTCAGGAAGTTGTTGAAGGGGAGATCGTCGAAGTTACAGATTTTGGAGCTTTCATTAGATTAGGGCCAATTGATGGTTTAATTCACGTTTCTCAGATCATGGATGACTACATCATTTATGATAGAAGACGTGGAGCATTAATTGGAAGAGAGTCTCAAAAAATTCTTCAAGAGGGAGATATAGCTAGAGCTAGAATTGTAACTGTAAGCATTTCAAGTAAAGGGGCGAAAGTAGGTTTAACTATGAGACAACCATTTCTTGGAGTTCTTTCATGGATTGAAGAGGAAGTAAAGAAAATTAAAGGTGAAGCTAAACCGGTTAAAGCAAAGGGATGAAGTGGAGGAATAGCTGATGCCCAGAAGAGGTTTACCTTTTAAGGCATGTAAAAATTGCCATTATTTAGTTGGATTCGATGTAGAAGTATGTCCAAATTGTGGATCTAAAGATTTTTCAGAATATTGGAGAGGTTTAGTGATAATTTTAGATGTTTCGTCAAATACAGCTAAGGTTTTACAAAAGAATAAACCTGGGAGATATGCAATTGAAGTCCACTAATGAAATTATCCGATTTAAAGCTTTAAAACTAGATAATAAGTTTAAGCACTTATTTAGAAAGCCTTATGGAATTACTTTAAAGGGTAGTTATGAAAATGTTACTCAACAATTAATGTCTTTTATTCGAGATTTTCATCCGATAAAATTCATCTCTGTAGGTGATGTAGTTCTTGAAGAATTGATCAAATATAATTTAATTCCCAATATTGCAATTATAGATTTTAAAGTCAACAGGAAAAAATATGAATATAAAATTGATACATCCATTTTCCAAAGAGTTTTTAAAGTTGAAAATCCTCCAGGATACATTACTTGTGAAGCTTGGCTAACAATTCAATATGCAATTGCTTTAAATCAGAAATCACTAATAATTGTCGATGGTGAAGAGGATTTACTTGCATTACCAGCTGTCTTATGTGCTCCAGTAGATTCAATTATAGTCTTTGGTTTACCAGGTGAAGGTGTTCTCCTAGTTCCAGTTAATAGTATGTCTAAAAGTGAGGCATTTAAATTACTTAGCTTTCTTGAACCTTATATTGAATAGTTAAGGGTTAAATTATATAAGTATGTTTATTACATGACCTGCAGAGGGAGATTTTAATGACTAATGAGGAGTTTCACATTGAGATCGTTGAGAAACGGAGAAATCCATTAATTGGGAGACTAGAATTAAATGTAGTTATTCATCATATGGGTAAGGGGACTCCTAAGAGATTTGATATAAGAAAAGCTATTGCAGATCAATTTAATACTCAAATAGATTGTGTATACGTTAGAAACCTAACTACCGAGTATGGTATTGGTAGAACTATTGGGCGAATTCATATATACGATTCCGCTGAGAGGGCTAAGCTAATCGAACCAGAATATTTAATATTGAGAAATCAACCTCCTGAGGAAAAGAAAGAGGAAGAGCAATCCTAATTTTATTTTGAGGTCAGGCTAAATGATTATTCTAGGTATTGAATGTACAGCTCATACCTTTGGCTGTGGAATTGCAGATGATAATGGCAACATTTTAGCTAATGTATATTCCGAATATATTCCAGCTAAAGGAGGAATTCATCCAAGAGAGGCTGCTAGGCATCATTCAAACGTAGCTCCTAAAATATTAAAAGATTCTTTAAAACAATCCAAAGTTTCCATCAGTGAAATTAGTGGAATAGCCATTTCCTTGGGACCTGGACTTGGACCATGTCTAAGAACTGGAGCAACTATAGCTAGAGCCTTAGCAATTTACTTTAACAAACCATTAATACCTATAAATCATTGCGTAGCTCATATAGAAATAGCTAAGTTGATGTGTAATGCCAAGGATCCATTAGTAGTATACGTTTCTGGTGGAAATACCATAATTGCAGCTTATGCTGAAGGTAAGTATAGAATTTTTGGAGAGACTTTAGATATAGCGCTCGGAAATTGCTTAGACGTATTTGCTAGAGAAGCAGGTTTACCGCATCCAGGCGGCCCTCGTATTGAAAAGTTAGCTCTTAAAGGTAAGAAGTTTATTCCACTTCCATACGTGGTTAAGGGTCAAGATATGTCATTTTCAGGTTTACTTACTGCAGCAATAAGGAAATTGAGGGAGGGTTTTTCTCTTGAAGATTTATGCTATAGCTTGCAGGAAGTAGCTTTCTCAATGGTATGTGAAGTAGCTGAAAGAGCACTTGCACATACAATGAAAAAGGAACTAATCTTAACTGGCGGCGTTGCTGCAAATAAGAGATTACAGAAAATGCTCAAGGATGTAGCTAAAGAGCATGGAGCTAAATTTGGTGTTGTTCCTAAGGAATATGCTAGAGATAACGGTGCGATGATTGCATGGACGGGAGTATTGGCATTTAAATCTGGAATAACAATTCCAGTTGAAAATAGCTTAATTAAGCCTAGATGGAGATTAGATTCAATAGAAGTTCCATGGGTTGAAAGCAACTATGAAATTAATTAAGAAGGGTGCTGAAGCATATCTATATTTAGATGATTGGTATGGAATTAAGGTAATAAGAAAAGTAAGAATATCAAAGCAATACAGAGTTAAAATTTTTGATAATTACTTAAGAAAATCGAGAACTCTCAATGAAGCTAAACTCCTCTTTTCCGCTAAATCTATTGGAGTACCAGTTCCAGCAGTTTTTGATGTAGATGTAACTAATAGTACAATTATAATGGAATTTATACCTGGAGTTCTGCTTAGAGATTATCTTCCACAAGCATCAAATAAAGAGCTTAGACAGTTATTTGAAGTTATTGGAAAATATGTTGGATTACTTCATTCTAATGGAATTTTCCATGGAGATCTCACAACTTCTAACATGATTTTATGTAATGGAAAACCCTTTCTCATAGATTTTGGTTTAGGAGGATTTTCAAAGGAAATTGAGCATTTGGGAGTAGACATACATTTAATGCTGAGAGCACTTGAAAGTACGCACTATAAAGTTATTAATGAATGCTTCTCAGCTTTCATTAAGGGATATAGTCAAGTTTTCAATAAATATAATTTAGTTCTAAGGAAAGTAAAGGAGATTAGACTTAGGGGGAGATATGTTATTGAAAGAAGAGTCAAAAAGTAATGTAATTCGTATAGTCACCAGAAATGAGCATAAATTTAGGGAGGCCTCATATGTTTTATCACTTATGGGTATTAAATCAGTTCAAATTCCAATAAAAAGATTAGAAATTCAATCTGAAAATTTGGAAGATATAGCATTAATAGGTGCAAGAGACGCGGTTAAAAATGTGGGAAAGCCAATTGTAGTTGAGGATGCAGGTTTATTCATTAATTATTTAAATGGTTTCCCTGGACCATATTCTTCTTATGTCTTTAAAACTATTGGTATTGATGGTATTTTAAGATTAATGAATAATGTTAAAGATAGAAGAGCAAAGTTTATTTCAGTAATAGCATATTGCGATCTGGACGGTAAATGCAGAATTTTTAAGGGAATAACTTATGGTAAAATTTCACTTAAGCCTAGAGGTTCAAGTGGCTTCGGCTTCGATCCAATATTTGAACCAGAAAATTGTGGCGGTTTAACCTATGCTGAAATGAGTTTTGAAGAAAAGTGCAAAATAAGTCATCGTGCAAAAGCTTTTAAAGCATTTGGAGAATGGTTTTTAAGGTATGTGAATTAAAACTTAAATACTTCAAAGCGAAATCATTTAAGAGGTTTAGAGGTGATAATTTGCGAAAAAGCAAGGAAAAAGGTAAATCTCATTCAACAAGACCTGCTAGAACAACTCCACCTAAATGGTGTAAGTACACTGCAGAAGAAGTTGAGAACTTAGTTATTGAATTAGCTAGAAGGGGATATCCACCATCAATGATTGGAATTATACTTAGAGATCAATATGGAATACCATTAGTCAAACAGATTACTGGTAAAAAAATAACTGAAATTCTTGAGGAAAGAGGATTGGCCCCTGAAATTCCAGAGGATCTTGCTAATTTAATTAGAAGGGCTGAGCGTATTAGGAGGCATTTAGAAGAGCATCCTAAGGATAAGCATAGTAGAAGAGGATTACAATTAATTGAATCAAAAATTTGGAGATTAACTAAATATTATAGAAGAATTGGAAAACTACCTGAAAAATGGTCGTATCAGCCAGGGAAAACTATAGTTACGTAGTGGCTGATTAAACTTGTCTATTGACAATGAAGTAATGGTTAAGGAATTTCTCGAAGATGTTCATGCTGCTTCTCAAAAAATATTGGATTGGCTTCGAAGAGATGTTTTTGTAACTGTAATTTCCCATTTAGATGCTGATGGATTAGCTTCTGCTGGAATTATTGGTTCAGTTCTCGAAAGACTAAATATTTCATTTAAAATTAGAGTAATTAAGCAATTAACTGAAGAATCCCTCGAAGAATTAAAGTCTGAAAATGCTAATTCAATAATTTTTACAGACCTAGGAAGCGGTCAGAAAGATTTAATTTCAAGTGTATTGCCAGAATCAACTGAAATTATAATTTTAGATCATCATCAACCACTAAATATTAAACTTAATAATTGTATTGAAGTCAATCCACATTATCATGGTATTGATGGTTCAAAAGAAGCATGCTCAGCAAGCATAGCATATTTCGTAGCCAGAGATATTGATCAAAGCAATGTTAACCTAGCCACCGTGGCTATTGTCGGAGCATTAGGAGATAGGCAAGATTGCGGTAAAAGAAAGAATTTGATTGGTCTAAATGAATTAATAGTTAAGGAGGCACTAGAAGCAAAATTAATAGAAGTAAAATTTGGTCTAAGACTATTTGGATTTGAATCAAGACCAATAGTTAAAAGCCTAGAATACACAATAGACCCACTCATACCTGGATTGACTGGCAACTTTGAAGCCTGCATGAATTTTCTAAATAGAATAGGAATTAGGCCGGTAACTGATGAGGGTGATTTCAGAAGGCTTTGTGATCTATCTTCAGATGAAGTTAAATTATTAATGGTAAACCTGGTAAAGCATATGTTAAGTAAGGGTATTGAGAGTAGGGAAGCTGAAAGTATAATGGGAACTAAATATATCTTAACAAAAGAACAATCAACTTCACCTTTGAGAGATGCTCGAGAATATGCCTCTCTCTTAAATGCATGTGGAAGGCTGGGTCGTCCAAGCATTGGTATAGCTATTTGCATGGGTAGGCGAGGAAAAGTTCTAGACTATGCTGAAAGATTAATGGGTGAATATAGACGTATAATATTGAGATATATAAATTGGCTTTCAAGAAATCTAGATAAAGTTAAGGTAACTAAGCATTTACAAGTAGTTTATGGTAGTGAAGTAATAGATGATAAATTGGCTGGAACTTTAATGTCAATAGCCTTATCATCAAGAATATTATCTCCAAGTAAGGTAGCAATAATTTTTGCAATTACTCCAGAGAAGAAAGTTAAGGTTTCAGCAAGAGCTGATAGAAGACTTGTTAAAAAGGGATTAAATTTGGGTCTTGCTATTAGAGAAGCAGCTCAAGCTGTTGGAGGTTTAGGTGGAGGCCATGATGTTGCTGCAGGAGCGCAAATTCCATTGGGCACAGAGGAAAGTTTCATTGAGATCTTAGATGAAATAATTAATGGACAAATTTCAGGTGAAAAGCTTGCATAAAGCTATATTAAAGCTAAATTATAATGATGAAGAAAAAGCTAAAGCAATTCTTCTAGCAATTGAACCGGATAATCTTCAAGCTCCACCTCATTTAAAAATTTTGTCTAATCAATTAAACGGAAAACTATTAATTAGTATTGAATGTGAAGGAAAATTAGAAACTTTACTTCAAACATTAGATGATTTATTGGCATGTATTCAAGCAGCCGAACGATCAATAAACTATATCCAACAAAGTTATAAGGAGGATAATCTAAATGATGTAAAGCAAATAGTAGGTGGAAAACTATGTCGTCAAGAGCTAGGGCGAGAGATAAATGGAGGATGAAGAAGTGGTATACTGTTTTAGCTTCAAGTGCATTTGGCAATGCTGAAATAGGAAGAATACCCTCTGACAGTCCTGAAAAGCTGCTTGGAAGAGTGATTGAAACCTCATTAAGTGATCTAACTGGAGATTTCTCTCTCCTACATATTAAGTTGTATTTTCAAATAGTTAGTGTTGAAGGGGATATTGCTAAAACAATATTTAAAGGTCATGATTTAACAAGAGACTATTTAAGAAGCCTAATTAGAAGAGGTAGTTCAAGAGTTGATGGAATATTTAAAGTAACAACGAAAGATGGTTATACATTAAGAGTATCGGCAATTGCATTAACTAGACATAGATGTAAAACTTCTCAAGAAAGAGCTATTAGGCAAATAATGAGGAAAACTATTGAGGCAAAAGCTAAGCAATTATCATTTGACGAGTTTGTCCAGCAGGCAGTTTTAGGTAAAATAGCTTCTGAAATTTATAATGAAGCTAGGAAAATTTATCCATTAAGAAAAGTTGAAATTAGGAAAAGTAAGCTTCTCCTAATGCCTTCAGGTAGGAAGCCTATAGAAGAAATATTAGCTCAAGTTGCTATTACAAAGTAAAGCTTAATTATGAAGCTGGAGAATATTAGAAAATTGGTTGCTAAGGAAGCTGCTCGTCTTTTATATTATCGATTAGCTACAGAATATAAATTTGCTAAATTAAAGGCAGCTAAGGAACTTGGAGTAAATGTTCTTCCAAGTAATCGTGAAGTTGCTGATGAATTGGATGCACTTGCAGATCTACTTGAAGGCAATTTAAGAGTTAAGAGGCTCATAGAAATGAGATATGATGCTCTAAAAATTATGGAATGCCTATCCGAATTTAAACCTAAACTTATTGGTAGTGTTTGGAGAGGAACTGCGAGAATTGGAAGTGATATAGATATTATTGCCTATGCAAATTCACCTGTGGAAGTTATAAAGAAGTTAAAGAAATGTAATTTTAAAATAGTCCATATTGAGGAGAAGGGAAAAGTATTTGAGGATGGATTAAAGCGGATTTTCACACATATTTATCTTCAACTACCTTCAGGAAATAAAGCTGAAATAGTTGTTAGGAGACCTGGAGATAATTTCATTGAAATATGTGATATTTACGGTGATATAATCAAGGGTTTAGCAATTGAAGAGCTTAAAGAAGTTTTAAAGAATGATCCAGCTAAGAAGTTTATTCCGCAACGCTAATATCACTATTCTTCTATCATTTATTGATGCGATTACCAGAATTAAATGTAGTCATAAAGAATTGGAGAAAAGTTGATTTAAAATTTGCATTATGTTATCCAAGTAGATATAGAGTTGGAATGGCTTGCTTAGCTATTCATTTAATATATGATCTCCTAAATTCCATACCCAATGTTCTATGTGAACGTGCTTTTCTTGATGTTGGTTTTTTCAGGACCATTGAATCCAACCGTAAATTATTGGATTTCGATGTAATAGGTTTTTCTCTTCAATACGAGATGGACTATGTAAATTTCGTAAGAATGCTTTTAGCTTCAAATATTCCCCCATATTCTAGGGATAGGAATGATTCTCATCCAATAATACTTGTTGGAGGAGCAGCTGTAACTGCCAATCCAGAACCCATAGCCCCAATTGCTGATGCAATTTTAATTGGAGAAATCGAACCCATCATGAATGATATAGTGGCTGCTCTCCAATATGATAGACGCGAGAAAATACTTGAAGAATTATCTCAAATAAGGGGAATCTATATTCCCATTTATAATAATAAAGTAGATAGGGTATGGGCTAAATCTTTAAATGATGCTCCCCATGCCATTAATCAAATAATACCTCAGCTTCCTCTCTCCAGTCCTTATAATCCAATTTTCGGAAGAGCATTTCTATTAGAAATTACCCGTGGATGTAATTGGGGATGTAAATTTTGCTTAGAGGGATATAATTATTTACCAATGAGACAACGTTCAATAAAAATTTTAAAGAAGATATTGAATCTTGGATTGAAGAGTACTAACGTTAAGAAAGTAGTTATCATTGGGTCTGCTGCATTTAATCATAGTAATTTTGAAGATTTATGTGAGCATATTGTGAATGATTTAAACATTAAGATTTCGATTCCCTCGATTAGAGCTTCATTTTTAAATGAGAAACTTGCTTCAATAATCGTTAAGGGTGGGCAGAGAACAATTACTTTTGCTCCAGAAACTGGTAATGACCTCCTTAGAGAAGTTATTGGAAAAAGAACATTATCAAATGATGAAATAGTACAAGCTGCCAGAATTGCTAATAAATGCGGAATTAAACAAGTTAAACTTTATTTCATGATAGGATTACCTGGGGAATCTATAAGTGATATAGAATCGATTGCAATATTAGCTAAAAAAATTGCTGATCAAGGCTTTACTACACCCAAAAGTGTTAGATTAACGATAAATCCATTTATACCTAAAGCAAATACTCCATTTCAATGGTTCGGTATTGAAAATGTAAAATCGTTAAGAACTAAAATAAAGTTTCTTAAGACTTTATTGGCAAGAGATCATCGAATTGAACTTAGAATGGGTAGATTGAGAGAATATGTTATTCAAGCTTTCTTATCTACTTCTGGTAGAAGTGCAGCTGAAGCAATAATTTTAGCGGCTAAAAGTGGTGGGACATTATCTTCATGGAGGAGAGTTGAAAAACTCCTTAAAATTTCAATTGAGGAAAAAGCATCAACTAAACGTGATTTAGATGATAAGTTGCCTTGGAATTATATTAACTCTGGTGTTAGCAGGGATTATCTTTTAAGGAAATATATGGAAACTTTGAGATTAATTGAGAAAATAGGTAAAGGGTAATTTTAAGTATTTGAATTTCGCATTTAACTTAGTGATGAAATTATGAGTATTGATTGGCATCAATTGAAAAAGCATTTTCCAGCTCTTGCAAGAGAAATCGAAGAAAACTTAACGAAAAAACTTCCTATTAGTGGTATAAGATCTAGTGTTGAGGCTGGGGAGAAAATTTCATCATGGAAATTTGGGAAACCT
>CAZCCB010000004.1:29886-53537 GCA_964497155.1 uncultured Nitrososphaerota archaeon
GTTATAATCCAGATGTAATTGATTTTATCAGAAGATGTGATACTGAGGCTCAAGCTCTTGAAATAATAAATTTCCTAGAAAAAAGAGGAGAAATCTCTAGAGAATATGCAAATAAACTTAGAAAACAATTAAAAGAGCAAGGTGTTAGAAGTTTCGGCTCTAAAAAAGAGCCGGGATGGTATTTTAAAGAGGATCCAATATATGGTTATGATGAAGAGTAATTTATTAATGTAATTATGATATCCTATTTTCTAGATTTAGCTGCTACTATCTTAATTATATCATTCATCTTTAACGTGTAGTTTTCACCTAATCTTTGTTTAGTTCTTGCATCAATTGCATGAATAAATGTCTCCCCCAATTCAGTATGTATTAAATACGCTAACTGTCTAGCAGTTGTACCTTTCTCAACAAGTAGGGCATCTGGAAGTACGTTACCATAATGATCCGACATTTTTACGATATCCTCAACTGGATAAACAACTATCATTCTCAAAACTTTAAGAAATGCAGTATTTATTATCTCTTGGACCCCTGTTGAACCCCAAATCTTCAATATTTTCTCTCTAATGAGATCCAAAGCCTTTCTCTGTTTATCTGTTAAAGCTTCGGGCTTTAAAATTTCAAAATCATTATCCCCAGGTAAATATTTTATTAGCTCTCTTTCCGCCGCTTTCCTTAAGGCTAGCTCAGCTTCAGCACAACATGGAATTATAATGTAATCTTTAAATTCCTCCTTCATTCTCTTCAAATTATCAGGTGATGTTGGTAAATCAATTTTATTGGCAGCTATTATAATTGGTTTAGCCTTTTTTCTCAATTCAAAGGAAAATCTTATTAAGTCTTCTTCATTCCAACTTGTTAATTTCTTTCTTTCCAAATCCGCATCTCTAAGTGCTTTGAATACATGACTCCTATCTATGTTTAATCCACTTAATCTTTGAGCTAGAGCTGATGCAACATCTTCTCTAGACATTTCTATGGCTCTAGAAATTCTTTTCCAATCTCTACTAAGTATTTGCGATATCCACATCGCTATCTCTCTTTCTAAAAATCTTATGTCTTCACATGGATCATGCGTCCCTAGTTTAACCGGCCTACCTTCAATGTCAGTACCTCCAGATGTATCAACTACATGAATTAATACATCAGCTCTTCTTAATTCATCGAGAAATTTATTTCCAAGCCCTCTTCCTCTCCATGCATCTGGAACTAGCCCAGCAACGTCAATTAACTCAATTGGAATTAATCTATTGCCATCAATACACATGGAATTCTTAGGGTTATCTTTTACATTTAATTCTCTACATACACATTTAACTCTAACATAAGCAATACCCTTATTCGCCTCTATTGTTGTAAATGGGTAGGGTGCAATTTTAGCTGGAGCTAAAGTTGCTGCACTAAAGAATGTAGTTTTCCCCGTATTTGGTTTTCCAACTAATCCTGCTTGCCTAGGCAATTTTGATCCTCATAACTTAAATTTTACTAGCTCTCTTATCTGCTTTAGGTGGTTAGTTGAGAGATATTGTGGTTGTTGGTTGTGGTCCAGCTGGACTCTGGGCAGCTATATCAGCTAGAGCAACTAATCCATCGGCTAAAGTCACCATCCTAACTAATGAGAAGTACTTAACGTATTCTAGATGCGGATTGCCGTACGTAATTAAGGGAGATATAGAAAGTTTTGAGAATCTAATAATTACTTCAATTAATAAATTGAAGAATATGAAAATTAATGTACATACTGAAAGTAAAGTTACTGATGTTATTGGAAATGAAGTTCTATACGAGAGAAATGGTCATTCAGGTAAAATTAAGTTTGATTCATTAATAATTGCAACTGGAGCTAAACCATCAGTACCAAGAATACCTGGGGCTTCACTTAATGGTGTCTATACGTTAAGGACAATTGATGATGGAAGAAAAATAATGAATCAATGTGAAAATGCTAAGAAAGCGATAATTATTGGAGCTGGAGCTATTGGATTAGAGGTTGCCGAAGCTCTTGTTAAACGTGGAATAGATGTTTCTGTTATAGAAATTATGCCTAGAGTATTACCATCAATTTTAGATAATGATATGGCATCTATTCTCCATAATATTATTAAGAGAAACAATATTAATTTGATGTTAAATTCTAGGGTTGAGGAAATAATTGGTAATTTAAAGGTTGAGAAAGTAATTGTTAATGGAAAGGATTATGGCTGCGATTTTATTGTAATGGCGACGGGAGTAAAACCAAATACAGAGTTAGCTCGCAAAATTGGAGTCAAAATAGGTTCTCTTGGAGGTATAGAGGTTAATGAGTATATGCAAACTTCAGTTGAAGGAATTTATGCTGCGGGGGACTGCGTTGAAACTAAGCATTTAGTTACTGGTAAACCTTTTCTACCATTACTTGGAACAGTTGCTTATAGACAAGGTAAGGTTGCTGGAATAAATGCTGCTGGTGGAAAAGCAATATTTCGAGGTTGCCTAGGTTCGGTTGTATTAAAAGTTTTTAATGTTGAAGTTGGTTCAACTGGATTAACAGTTGAAAGAGCTAAAAATGAAAACTTCAATATAGTTATAGGGAAGGTTAAATGGGTAACTAGAGCAGAGTACTACCCTGATCATAAGGACATTATTGTTAAGTTAATCTTTAATGCTGATGATGGGAAAATTATTGGTGGACAAATCATTGGTGGTGAAGGTGTAGCTCAGAGAATTAATTTAATTGCAGCTGCAATTCAATGTGGGATGAATGCTGAAGATATTGCTTCAATAGATACATGTTATAGTCCGCCAGTTGCAGATACAATTGAACCAGTAACTAGAGCTGCTGAAATTGCATTGAAAAAATTGAAGAGGTGAAAAATTTGCATGTAATGGTTACTGATCCAATTCATGAGGATGGAATAAAATTATTGGAGAATGAAGGATTTAAGGTAGATTTAGAATATGGAATTAGTCATTATGAATTGAAATCTAAAATATCTAATTATGAAGTATTAATTGTTAGAAGTAGAACCAAAGTTACTAGAGACATAATTTATGCTGCAAATAAATTGAAAGTTATTGGTAGGGCTGGTGTAGGATTAGATAACATTGACTTGAAGGCTGCTGAGGAGAGGGGAATAAAAGTATTATCAAGTCCAGAAGCACCATCAACAGCTGTTGCTGAACTTGTCTTTGGGTTAATACTCTCATTAATTAGGAAAATAGCATTATGCGATAAGGCTCTTAAAGAGGGTAAATGGATAAAACATGAAGCTTTAGGATTTGAATTAAAGGGGAAAACTCTTGGCATAATTGGTTTAGGTAGAATTGGTAGAGAAGTAGCTATTAGAGCTAGAGCTTTTGGAATGAAAGTAATATACTATGATATTATTAGACCTCCACCAGAAGTTGAAAGGGATTTAAATGTTGAATTTGTTGAGCTTAATGATTTACTTAGAAGTTCAGATATAATTACAATTCACGTCCCATTAACCCCTCAAACTAAACATATGATTAGCGACGAGGAATTCTCATTAATGAAAAATGATGCAATATTAGTGAATACATCGCGGGGTGCTGTGGTAGATACAAAAGCATTACTGAGAGCTTTACGCATGGGGAAAATAGGTGGAGCATGTTTAGATGTATTTGAACATGAACCTCCATCAGAAGATTGGGAAATAGAGTTAATTAGACTTCCAAATGTAATCGCAACACCTCATATTGGTGCAATGACAATTGAAGCCCAAAGAGCAGCTTCAACAATATTAGCCAGAAAGATAATATCGTATCTAAAAGGGAAAACTTTATAGTATCTTTCCAAAATCAATATCCAGCTAATAAAATGCGGAGGGACGGACTAAAAGTGTATAAGTATCTTGCATCTCTATGGAAGAAACCTAAAGAGGGAATTCTAGCTGAATTAATGAAGTGGAGACTAGTTAGATGGAGAAGACAACCAACAGTAGTAAGAGTGGAAAAACCATTAAGAATTAATAGGGCAAGACAACTAGGCTATAAGGCTAAGCAAGGATTCATTGTAGTTAGAGTTAGAGTTAAGAAAGGTGGATTAAGTAAACCAAGACCGAGAAGCGGAAGAAGACCTAAAAGAATGGGTGTTCTAGGACATACTCCAAGGAAAAGTTTACAATGGATTGCAGAAGAAAAGGCAGCAAGAAAATATCCAAATCTAGAAGTATTAGGGAGCTACTGGGTTGGAGAAGATGGACAATACAAGTGGTTTGAAATTATAATGGTTGATCCGCATCACCCAGCAATAAAAAATGATCCAGATATAAATTGGATATGCAATCCATCCCAAAGAGGTAGAGTTTTCAGAGGATTAACTCCTGCTGGAAGGAAATCTAGAGGATTAACTGTTAAGGGTAAAAGAGCAGTAAAAGTCAGACCAAGTAGAAGAGCTGCATATAGAAGGGCGGGTAAAAAGAAGAAAAAGAAGTAAATTAGGTAACAACATGATATATAAAGAAATTTTTCCAATCTCAAAAATAAAAATTGAAGCTTTTTCCCATGCAACTGAAAATCCAGATAAAGTTAAACAAGCTATGTTATCAATAATTCCAAGTCACTTAAGAAGTAAAGTTAAAATTAGAAGGGAAATTCTTCAAGGATATTATGGTAATCCAATAATAATTCTAAGAGCAACTATTAGAGATCCACAAATAATCAGAGAAACAATTTCATATATTACATCTAAAATGGATAGCCTAGATAAAAAACTAATTGAATCAACACTTGAATTAAGAATAGATAAATCCAAAAACTTATACATTCGATTTAGTAAGGAAGATGCATATTATGAAAACTTAGTATTAAAAGATTATAACGATGTAATTAAGGTTTCAATTTCATTTTCACCATTCATTAAAAAGAAGGAATTAAGGCAGATATGCAAAGAATTAGGATTAATCTAAACGATTTGGAGAGGCAGATTATTGGTTAAAAGAAAATTTATAGACCTACATGTTAAATCAACATTATCAGTAGGTAAATCGTCACCATCTCAAATAGCAAAAATGGCTTCATACTTAGGATATAAAGCTGTAGGATTAGCTGATTTCAATACTTCTAACCTTAATTTATTAAATGATATAAAAGAATTATTTAAAAGCTATAACATCGATCTAATTTCAAGAGTTGACTTAGAAGTTGAATCACCAAGAAAATTGAAAAGTATTTTAAGAAGAATTAGAAGAAAAGTTGAAGTAATCTCAGTTTACTGCAAAAATCTAAGTATTGCAAGACTAGCAGCTAGGGATAGGAGAGTTGACATATTAAATTTTTCAGTTAAAGACTGGAGACGTAACTTCTTTGATAAATCAGAAGCTCTTTTAGCAATTAATGGAGAATCCGCTCTCGAGGTAAATTTAATAGATTTAATAAAGGTCAAGTCTCCAGGGGAAAGAATTCAAGCAATAAGAATTCTAAGAGATAATATTAAAGTAGCGAAGCGATATGGGGTTCCCATAATTATTTCAAGTGGTGCTACAAGCATATTTGAAATGAGAGCACCAAGAGAACTTGCAGCCTTAGCAACAATTCTTGGATTAACGGAATTTGAAGCAAGAGAATCATTGTCAAACATACCAATGAATCTGGTTAATAAGAATAGAGAAAAGCTAAGTGAGAGCTTTATAATGCCTGGAGTTAAGATCATTAAGAAAGGGGATCATCATGGTGAAGGAGAAAAGAAATAGATATGTCATATTTAGGATAATGTCATCAGAGAAGCTGGACTTGAATAAATATCAGTTATTAAAAATAATTTTTAGTTCAGTCCTGAAACTTTATGGAGAGGTTGGGGCAAGTTTTATTCATATAAACTTAATTGAATATGATGCTAATCTTCAAAAAGGAATAATTAAGTGTAATCATAATGCTCTGGTCATGTTAAGAGCGGCATTATGCATAATTCATGAAATTAATGGTAAGCAAGCCTTCTTCCATATAATTAAAGTTACTGGAACATTAAAGAAGGCTAGGGAAATACTTAATAGTCTCCCTAAATCTTTAACATTGGGGGATGAAGAAGCCGTCCCAGTCGCCTGACTTTGGGCAGGAATGACGTTCTCGCGACGAACCGACCCCAACAACTTGTTTATTACTCCTTTTATAATGGAAAGTTTATGGTAAGTCATTTTATTATAGGTGTAATTAGGGAATATTATTTCTCAGTTTTGTGCTGAAGATAAGTATTTCATAATTTTATTTAATGAATAATATCATCTATTATCTTAATCAGCTTATCTATGGAAATTAGCGTTAGTTTATTAGTTATTAAATGAATAACTATATATGGCGCAAAACTTATTGCTTTAAATAGTTTCAAAGTAACTGGATTATATGTAGAAGACAAATAGCTTGGAGGTGAATTAAGTGTTTACACCACCTGGAATGGGATACGATAGGGCTATTACAATCTTCTCTCCAGATGGAAGGCTTTTCCAAGTTGAATATGCTATGGAAGCTGTTAGAAAAGGTTTTACTACTTTAGGTATTAGATGCTCCGAGGGAGTAGTATTAATTGCTGAAAAAAGAAGAATATTTCCATTAATTGACTTTCGTTCTATAGAGAAAATATTTAAGGTTGATGAACATATTGGAATAACATATGCTGGAATACCTTCTGATGCTAGAGTTTTAATTGATAGAGCCAGAACTCAAGCTCAAATAAATAGGTTATTATATGATGAACCTATCGACGTTGAAGTTTTAACTAGGAGAATTAGTGATTTAATGCAACTATATACTCAACATGGCGGTGTTAGACCATTTGGTGTTTCATTGCTTATAGCTGGTGTTGATGATTATGGACCAAGGCTCTTCATGACCGAACCAAGCGGAGCCTATGCAGGTTATCTAGCTAGAGCTATTGGAGCAGGTAGTCAACCAGTAACTGATTTCTTAGAAAAACATTATAAACTTGACATGTCTCTTGAGGAAGTTATATTACTAGCCATTAAAGCTTTAAAACCAGTAGTTGAAGGCAAGCTTGAACCTGAAAAACTTGAATTAGGAGTTATTGATGTTAAGGAACGTAAGTTCAGGAAATTATCGGATAGTGAAATTTCTGAATGGCTTAAAAAAGTAGAATAGTAATGGAGATGATAATTATGAGCAAAAGAAGGGCAGTGATTGCAAGATACTTATCTAAAGGAGAACGATTTGAAATTCTCGTTAATCCAGATTTAGCTTGGAAACTTAAATCTGGAAAGCAAGTTGATTTAAGAGAACTCCTAATTAGCGATATAATTTATAAGGATGCGAGGAAGGGATTAAAGGCTTCTGAAGAATCAATATTAAAGGTTTTTGAAACTGATGATCCATATAAAATTGCAGAAATAATCGTTAAGAAGGGTGAACTTCAATTAACAGCTGAACAGCGTAGAAAACTTATTGAATCTAAGAAGCGACAGATAATTAATTTTATATCTAGGAATTGTGTTGACCCTAAAACTGGCTTACCCCATCCACCTAAGAGAATTGAATTAGCAATGGAGCAAGTAGGAGTATCTATTGATCCATTTAAAGATGCCGAGGAACAGGCATTAGATGTTATTAAAGCTTTAAGGAGAATATTACCTCTCAAAATAGCTAATGTACTAATCAGAGTTAAAATTCCACCAACATATGCTGGTAAAGCTTATGGAATTATATCTAGATTTGGTACAATAAGAGTTTCTAAATGGCTTACTGATGGCTCATGGTTATGCGAAATCGAAATGCCCGCCGGTCTCCAACCCGCTTTTATAGAGAAAGTTAATGAAATATCCAAAGGTGAAGCCCAAATAGAAATAATTAGTGAGATTAGGAGGAAATAGCTTGACGATTCATGTAAATAGAAGAGCAATCGTTCTTCCAGGAGAATTGCTGGCTGAAGGGAAATATGAGGCTGGAGCTAATACGTATAAAGAGGGAGATAAAATATATTCCTCAGTTATTGGTTTAGCTGAAATTAAGAATAAAGTTGTGAGCGTAATTGCCCTTAAAGGATGCTATATTCCAAAAGTTGGGGATATAGTCATTGGAATAATAACTGACTATTCACCTACAAGTTGGCAAGTAGATATAAATTCCCCGTATACTGCAACCCTACAAGTAATAGATGCATTACCAAAGCCAATAGACCCTGCGAAAGAGAATATTAGAAAGTTTTTTGATGTAGGAGATGTAATTGTTGGTGAAATAACGATTTTCGATAAAACTAGAAATCCAATGCTAACAACTAAAGGTAAGGGTTATGGAAAACTTTCTGGTGGGCGTCTAATTGAAATTTCTCCAACTAAAATACCCAGATTAATTGGTAGACGCGGTTCAATGATTAATATGATTAAAAAAGAACTTAATTGCCAAATAATTGTAGGTCAAAATGGAAGAATATGGATCTCAGCTAAAAAACCAGAATATGAGGAAATTGCTGTAAAGGTAATTAAGAAAATTGAAGCTGAAGCGCAAATTCCAGGATTAACTGAAAGAGTTAGAAAATTAATTGAAGAGGAGAAAAGTAAAATTAAATCTGGAGGAGCCAGTTAATTTATATTTAAGCTTCGCAAATTTGCTTTGATTATATTTAAGATAGGGGTAAGGGATATGAGTGAAGAAGAAATAGTGCTGATTGATGAGCATGGACTTAGAGTTGATGGTAGACGTCCAGATCAATTGAGAGATATTAAAATTGAAGTTGGTGTTTTAGCTAATGCTGATGGATCTGCATATATTGTGCAGGGGAAAACTAAGCTACTAGTTGCAGTTTATGGTCCTAGGGAATTACATCCGAGGCACTTAGCTTTACCAGATAAAGCACTATTACGATGTAGATATCACATGGCACCATTCTCTGTCGAGGAAAGGAAATCTCCAGCTCCATCTAGAAGAGAAATTGAATTATCGAAGGTAATTAGGGAAGCTCTTGAACCAGCTCTATTATTGCATAGGTTTCCTAGAACAGCAATTGATGTTTTCATTGAAGTTCTAGAGGCTGATGGCGGAACTAGATGTGCAGGTGTAACTGCAGCTTCAGTAGCATTAGCTGATGCAGGAATACCAATGAAGGACCTGGTAGCTGCATGTGCAGTCGGTAAAGTTGACGGAAAATTAGTAATTGATCTATGTGATTTAGAGGATAAATATGGGGAGGTGGATATGCCAGTAGCTTACATGCCGGGGAAAAAACATGTAACATTACTTCAAATGGATGGAAAACTAACTCGAGAGGAATTTGAAGAAGCACTTAAAATGGCAATCTCAGCTTGCGAAAAGATCTATGAATTTCAAAAAACAGCTCTGAAAAGAAAGTTTGAGGCTATAAGTTTAGAAGTGGAGGAGGAAAGCTGAAATGGTTACAAAAGTAACTGCAACATTAAATAAAAATTATATGCTAGAACTAGTTTCTAAGGGGATGAGAATTGATGGTAGAGGATTAAAAGATTTTAGGAAAGTTTCAATTGAATTTGGAGTTGCAGGTAAAGCTGATGGCTCGGCAGGAGTAAAAATTGGAAGTACATATGTAATGGTTGGCGTTAAAGCTGAAATTGGAAAACCATTTCCAGATACTCCAAATGAAGGAGTACTAATGGTTAATGCGGAATTTGTTCCATTAGCATCACCATCATTTGAACCAGGGCCTCCAGATGAAAATGCCATTGAATTAGCTAGAGTAGTTGATCGAGGAATAAGGAAAAGCGAAGCTATAGACCTAAAGAAACTATGCATAATTCCTGGAGAAAAAGTATGGATTCTATGGGTTGATATATACGTTCTAGACCATAATGGTAATTTAATGGATGCAGCTTCACTAGCTTCATTAGCAGCTTTAATGAATACTAAAATTCCAGAAGTAAAAATTGAAGATGATCAAGTAATTAAAACAGAAAATAGGTATCCGCTTGAATTAAGAGATTATCCATTATCGATAACCATAGGTAAATTAGGTTCAGCATTACTTGTCGACCCTTCACTTGAAGAAGAGGAAGTCCTAGATAGTAAATTAACAATATTCCTCTCTCAAGATGATAAGATATGTGCAATGCAAAAAGCCTTCCCTGGAATATTTACTCCTGAGGAAATTTTAATGGCAGTTGATCTAGCTAGAGATAAGAGTAGAGAGCTGAGGAAAATCTTATTTGACACATTTGAAAAATATAATGAGTCAAGGAAGGAGGGTTGATTTCATGGGAAGAACTAGAAAAGTAGGAATTGCTGGTAGATTTGGAGCTAGATATGGAGCAACAATTAGATTAAGAGTTAAAGAAATTGAAGAGGCAATGAGAGCTCCACATAGATGTCCAAGATGTAAAACAAGGGGAAAACTAAAAAGAATAAGTATTGGCATATGGACCTGCAAGAAATGCGGATATACATTTGCTGGAGGAGCTTACCTACCTAGTACAGGTATTGTTAAATAGGCTTTAATTATGAAGTACGAATATTTAATAACGACTTCGAGAAGACCTACGAGAAGGACAAGAAGTTTCTGTAAGGATTTGCAGAGAGCATTACCTTCTGCTATTAAGGTTAATAGAGGAAAGATGAATTTAAATGATATAGCACTTAAAGCTCTAGAATTAGGTGCAAATAGAGTGTTATTGATCTCAGTTTTTAAGGGGAATCCTGGTAGAATAAGATTTTTTTCTGTTTCTCATGAAGAATTTATTGAAATTCCCCCAACAATAAATATTACTGGAGTTAAACTCGTAAGAGAATTTGCTAAATCAAAACATATTACACCCAAAGAAATTTACCTTTATTGCAATGAGGATTACTATGATGATTACTCCGAGTTTCTAGATAAATTATCATATGCACTTAAAGCCAAAATAATTAATGAGAATCAATTGAGCAATATAAATCGATTTTCATCAATTCTAAAAATAGAACATAGCAGAAATAATTATTGCATAATGAGTTTTATAAATGGAAATGGCATACCAATTGGACCATTAATGAGAATCAAAAGCGTATGGTTAAATATTAAGTCACCATTCACTTCGTGGAGAGAATAAAATGCATAAAATTGAAGCTCAAATAGATGTGCAAATTAATGATAAGATAAAAGCTAAGGTTGTTTTCGAATCATTAAAACCTGAAATTAAATCTCCCCCCTCAACTAGAGCCAAAGTTGGGTTAGAAGTTCTCAATAATACTTTAACAATAACTATTAATGCTAATTCAATATCAGCATTAAGGGCCTCAATAAATTCATATTTGAGATGGATTTCAACCATATTGAAATGTTTAGATGTAATCGAAAATATTAATTAATGAGTAGCCACAAGCATTTTAAGTCTGAAAGTTAAAAGCTATGGCGAGGGAATTGAATTGACTGAAAAAATCCCTCCCGAACTTGAAAGCAAACTTATTAGGCTTCAAGAATTACAAGAGCAACTTAGACTATTAACCATAAGGAGACAACAGCTTGAATTGCAGCTAAGAGAAATTGAGCATACATTAGAGCAAGTGGAAAAACTTGAATCCAATGTAGAGATATACAAGACTACAGGTTACATAATGTTTAAGGTTAGTAAAGATAGGATATTAGAGGAACTTAAAGATAGAAAGGAAACTTTAGAATTAAGAATTAAGGTTTTACGAAAACAGGAAAATAGTGTGAGAAAGCAATTTGAAGATCTTAGAAAGGACATTAGTAAATCACTGCCAACCAGGTAGTGCTTAGCATTGAGGAGTGAATCTTTTGAATGAAATTGAAGAAATTGGCGCACTAAACTTAGATGAAGATCAAATAATAAAAATAAGTAAGGCTGCTGAATCTGCTGCAAGAAAAATAATATTCAAGAAAATACCAAAAAGAGCAATACTCGACTTAAATATAATAATTGAAGTCATAAAAGAAAATTATTTAACTTTTAATATTGATATTGACCTTACTCTCTCACCTTTCTATAAAATTAATTTAGATGAAGTAATTAGGGAAGCAGTTGATGAGGCATTTAAAACTATAAGGAGAAAAATTAAGGAACTTGTGGGAGATGCAGATGCTAATGGGAGAAAAATTAAGGGTTTTCATTAAAAATTTAAATCCATATTCATGTGCAATTTTATGTCATCATAATGCTGATCCAGATGCAATTTGCAGTGCATATGCATTAAGTAAGCTCATTAAAAAATTATTAAACCATAAGGTTGAAGTTAGAATTATTGCACCTGAAGGAATTAGTCTTCCATCAAGACGTTTAATTGAATGCATTTCTGAAATAAATATTTATGATGATTTTGATGAATCAGATTTAATTTTCATGGTCGATACCTGTACATTTATACAATTAGGTACTCTATGCGAGAGAATTAAATCCTGCAATATTCCTATTATAGTCATAGATCATCATACTCCGCATTCAGATATTCTTGAGAAGGCTTCTCTTTTAATAATTGATGAAAATGCTTCTTCAACATCTGAAATTATTTGTAACATATTTAATGAATTAGGTTTTAAAATTGAGGAGAAAATTGCTTTCGCCCTGCTTATTGGTATAATTTATGATTCTAGAAGATTCATTAATGTGAGCTCAAGAACATTTAGGATTGTTTCCAATTTAATTGATGCTGGTGCAAATTATTCTGAAGCATTAAAGCTTCTTTATATACCAATGGATATTTCAGAGAGAATAGCTAGACTTAAGGCTGCTCAAAGATTGAAAATTCATAGGGTTAATAACTGGATTATAATTACTTCTCATGTCAGTTCATTTGAAGCTTCAGCTGCCAGAGCTCTAATAGATCTTGGTGCAGATGTAGCATTTGTAGCTGGCGGTAATAAATCGAAGCTTAGAATTAGTGCTAGGTCAAGAAGTTCATTTTATAATCAAACAAAAATACATTTAGGTAAGGATTTAATGGAAGAAATTGGTGCGCGAATTAATGGCGCTGGAGGTGGACATGCAACTGCCGCTGGAGCAAATGGAATTGGTGATCCTGAAGAGGTTTTAGAATTATGCGTTAAATTGCTAGTTGAAAAATTAGGTCAGAATAATTAAGCTTCATTTAATATTGAGGTTGATTGAAATGCCAATAATTGAAATGAGAAATGTAACTTTCAAATATCAAGGTTCAAGAAATCCCGCGATAAGAAATATAAATTTATCCATTAATCCCGGGGAATATGTGGTTATTACTGGTCCTAGTGGTTGTGGCAAGACAACATTATGTAGATGTATTAATGGATTAATTCCTCACTTCTATGCTGGAGAATTAACTGGAGAAATAATTGTTGATGGATTATCTGTTAAGGAAACACAAACAAATATATTAGCTCAAAGAGTTGGAATGGTATTTCAAGATCCTGAATCACAACTATTCTTATTAACCGTGGAAAGAGAAATCGCATTTGGATTAGAAAACTTAGGGCTTCCAAGGGAGGAGATTATTTCAAGAGTTGAGGAGGCACTCGAGTTAGTAGGCATTTCTCATTTAAGAGATAGAGCTCCATATGAACTTTCAGGTGGAGAGCAACAAAAAGTTGCTATAGCCGCTTGTATAGCTATGAGACCCAAAATATTAGTTTTAGATGAACCTACAGCCAATTTAGATCCTGAAAGTGCTATTAAAATATTAGATTTATTGCTTAAATTGAGGAGGAAAACTGATGTAACGATAGTTTTAGTTGAACATAGGCTTGAGGCAATTACTTCCGCTGCTGATAGAATTATAGTAATGGATAAAGGTCAGATAATTTTAGATGGAAATCCAAGGGAAGTTCTTATTAAACCCATTGTTGAAGCTATAGGGGTAGGTGTGCCTAAAGTAGTTAGATTATATTGCGAGTTAATGAAGTCTAATTTAAGATTACCCTTTACTCCTCTATCTCCATCAGAATTCCGAAAGGCTTTAATGGAGGTAATTTAATATTGATCGAAGTTCATGATTTATGGTATAGCTATAATGAAGTAATAGCTCTTAGAGGTATTTCACTTAAGATTGAGAGAGGTGAAATAGTTGCAATTATGGGTGAAAATGGAGCTGGCAAGACTACTTTAATAAAACATTTTAATGGTCTTTTAAAACCAATGAAGGGTTATGTGAAGGTTTTTGGAATTGACACTAGAAAAGCAACTGTAGCTGAATTATCTCGTAGAGTTGGACTTGTATTTCAAAATCCAGATCATCAATTATTTGCTGAAACAGTTGAAGAAGAAGTGGCATTTGCACTTAAAAATTTTGGTTATCCAGAAAATGTAATTAAGAAGAGGGTTGAATGGGCACTTAAACTTTTAGATTTATATGATTTAAAAGATCAATCTCCCTATGCATTGAGTGGCGGTGAGAGGAAAAGAGTTGCTATTGCTTCAATTTTAAGTTATGATCCTGACATAATTGTTTTCGATGAACCTACTGTTGGTCAGGATTATGCGCAGAAGGAGAGATTAGCTCAATTAATAAAATTGTTATGGTCTAGGGGGAAAACTATTATCGTAGTTACACATGATGTTGAATTTGTAGCTGAAAATTTCCCCAGAGTTATTTTAATGTCTAGGGGTAAGATAATTGCTGATGATAATACTAGGAGAGTTCTTACAAATTTAAGTTTAATTAAGAAAGCTAAACTCAACCCGCCACAAATAACTCAAATAGCATTCGAACTTTCAGATTTAGGCGTCCCTAAAGATATTATGTGGATTCATGAGGCTAGAGATGCAATATTAAGGTTGGTGGGGAAGATATGAGAATCCTTGAAGGATTTGAATTTAAGAGAGGAAATACTATAATCCATAAATTAGATCCACGAGTGAAAATGTTTTATTCAATTTCAATTTTTATATTATCAATGATCTTCTGGAATTCAATAATATTATTATTGTTATTTGTCTCCATATTGCCGCTTTTCTATATCGCAAAGGTTTCCCAAAAATTCATAAGAACTCTTCAAGGCTCAATATTTCTAATTATTCTAATATTTGTTATTAATTACTTCACCCTTGGTATTGAAAGAGCATTAGCCATGAGCTTTCGCTTTCTAACCATTATAGCTTGTTTTTCAATCTTATTTCTCACAACTTATCCCGAAGATTTTTCTGAAGCACTAGTTAAACTTAAAGTCCCATATGAATTTGCACTCACATTTACAATGGCGATTAGATTCGTCCCAAGCCTTGCTAGGGAGGCGAGAATAATTATTGATGCTCAAAGGTCTAGAGGATTAGAATTAGATAAAGGGAATTTTATTAAAAAACTTAAGAATTATATTCCAATACTTGTCCCCCTTATCGTTAATGCAATTAGAAAATCTATTAAAGTTGCTGAGGCTATGGAATCAAGAGCTTTTGGCGCTTCGCCTAAGAGGACTAGTTTAATTGAGTTAAGATTAACTTTAAAAGACTATTTATTCTTAATTATAAATTTAATAGTAACTTTACTGTTAATTTATGCTAAATATTATTTGAATATTGAAAGTTACTTTCCTTTACTTATATTCTTCAGCTAGTTTAGCTCCCTCTCTTAATGCGTTTGTATTAATTTCCGCTAATTTTGGGATTCTCATCTTTACTGCTTTCTCTAATGCATTAATAGATACTATTTTAGTTAAATTAGCTGTGAAGCCTAGCATTATCATATTCGCTGTTATTCTCATAAACTTCTCTTCGGCAATTTTTGTTGCATTAATCTTGAAGATTTTGGCTTTAATACTTGAAGGTATTTCAGTTACTAAATCTTTATCTATTATTAAAATACCGTTTTCTTTTAGGCTATTTGCATATCTCTTTAATGACTGGTTATTCATTGCTATCATTATATCACATTTTTCAATCAACGGATATTTTACCTCTAAATCCGAGATTATTACATCGCTTTTACATGCCGTCCCTCTTGCTTCAGAACCATAACTTCTCGTTTGAACAGCATATTTTCCATCTAGAACTGCTGCTAATCCTAAAATTTCGCCAGCCAGAATTATTCCTTGTCCACCTAAACCGCAAATTCTAATTTCCACCCTCATAATTTCTTACTCCTTGCAATTTCCATTAATTTATAAACTTTTTCAGTATATTCTTCAAGTTCTCTGTCAATAAATTCTCCAATGATTATCTTATCCTTTAGCTCTTCTTTTTTCATATTCATTGCTTTGCTTATCGGTATTGAGTTTTCCTTGAACCATTTAAGCATTTCGACTGCTGATTTTAATCCCACTCTTCTCCCATACGATGTTGGGCATTGACTTACTACTTCTATGAATGAGAATCCCTTTTTCGTTAATGCTTTTTTAATTGAATTTTTGAGAGGTATTACGTGATATGTTGTCCATCTAGCTACATACGATGCTCCAGCTTCCATAACTAATTTGGCTGCATCAATTGGATTTTCAATATTTCCATATGGACTGGTAGTTGTAATTGCTTTTTCAGGTGTTGTTGGAGCAACTTGCCCTCCAGTCATTCCATAAATCATATTATTCACCATTATAACTGTAATGCCAATATTTCTTCTAGCAGCATGAATTAAATGATTTAATCCTATTCCAACAATATCTCCATCACCGCCAAAAACTACTACATTTAAATGCGGTTTCATTAATTTAACTCCAATAGCAACTGGAATCGCTCTTCCATGGAGTGAATGTATGCTATCAGCCTTGAAGTGAGGTGATGGTATCCATGCTGCACATCCAATTCCACTGCAAAATACAAATTCTCTTAAATCATTATATCCTAATTCTTCTACTGCTTTCATAAAGCAATTAATTATTATGCCATTACCACAACCGGGGCAGAATGGTGTTGGTAATCTTTCTTTTCTCAAATATTTAACTGCGAAATGTTCCATTATATTAACCTCCTAATTACGTTGAGTATTTCATTTGGTGTAATTAGTTCTCCTCCCCCTACTTTACATAATGAAATTATCTTGCACTTCCCATGAACTGCTCTTTCAACTTCTCTTACGAGTTGACCTAAACTTAGTTCTGGAACTATTATGGCTTCCACCTTTTCAGCCATTTCCTCTACTATCCAGTCTGGGAATGGCCATAATGTTTTAAGTCTTATATGCGATATTCTTATTCCGCTTTTCTTAGCTCTTTCCATTGCTTCATAAACTGACCTTGATGTACATCCATATGAAATAATTCCAATCTTAGAATTATCTGCTTCCTGAAATTCATAACTAACTATTTTTCGAGCATTGCCCTCGATTTTCCAATATAACCTATTAATTAATTTTCTATGAACCTCTGGATCTGAAGTGAATCTGTATCCCCATTCATCATGAGTTGAACCGGTGACAAGTACATTAAATCCTAATCCTACTTCTGGCATCGGAGGTACACCTTTAGGGTCTTTAGAGCCGAAAAATGGTTCACTTAAATCTTTGGGTTTTCTACGTTCAATTACCTTGATGTTCTCAGGTATTTTTACTGGTTCAACTATGTGGGCTGATAATTCATCTGCTAAAACTATGACTGGGGTTCTATAAGTTTCAGCTAAATTAAATGCCTCTATTGTTAAATCAAACATTTCTTGGGCAGAATTTGGTGCAAGAACTATGGCTGCATAATCTCCATGAGTTCCCCATCTTGATTGATAAAAGTTTCCTTGAGCACCTTTACTCGCTTGACCAGTTGCCGGTCCAACTCTTTGTACAACTACTATTACACATGGTGTTTCGGTGAAAAATGCATATCCAATACCTTCCTGCATTAAGCTAAATCCTGGTCCACTAGTTGCAGTCATGGATTTAGCTCCAGTCCAGCTAGCTCCAATAACTGAATTTATTGCTGCAATTTCATCCTCCATTTGAATAAATACTCCGCCAACTTGGGGTAGTCTTAATGCAAGTCTTTCAGCTATCTCTGATGCTGGTGTTATTGGATATCCGGCGAAAAATTTGCATCCAGCTGCTATTGCACCCTCAGCACATGCAATATTTCCCTGCCAAAATTCAATTCTCATCAAGGTTCTCCCTCACAAATATCACTAAGCCTATTAGATAGAATGTAACTAAAAAGCTTCGGTGGAAATTAAATGCATACTATGAGAGTAATAGTCGATGAAAGGGAAAAAAGCTGTAAGGTTCCTCAATTCCTAAGGGAATTGGGAGTTAGAGTTATTTTTAAACAATTAACAGTTGGAGACTACATTATATCTAAGGATTGTGCAATTGAGAGGAAAAGTGCGAGAGATTTTGTTAATAGTGTTAGTAAGGGAAGAATTTTTGATCAAGCTTATAGATTAGCTAATTCATATTCTAAATCAGCAATAATTATTGAGGGCAATTTAAAAATAGCTTCATCTATTCTTAAGGCTGGTATTAGGTCAGTTTATGGAACGATAGCTTTCATATGGATGGCCTATAATGTCCCCAGCTTTCTAACAGCTTCTGAACGTGAAACTGCAGAATTAATCTATTCATTCATTAAACATGAGCAAGTTAGTGTTAAGAAGAAAATTATCATTAGAAGTAAGCCTAAACTTGAAAGTATCGGAGACTGGCAATTATTTGTTGTTCAAAGTTTCCCTGGAATAGGTCCAAAATTAGCTGAAAGACTTCTGAAAAAGTTTGGGTCAATTAAGAGAATAGTAAATGCTTCTCCTATAGAGTTGGCATTAGTTGAAGGTGTTGGTAGGAAGAGAGGATTAGAATTAGCTCAATTTTTTGAAGCTAAGTTTGAGAATTTTGAAGAAAAATATAAGCAAGTTAAGCTTGATGATATTACTTCTTAATTAAATTCTATAATATCTCCAGCATAAATTCTTTGAACTTTATTTCCTAGCTGAATATACATTTCATTTATGGCTTTTTCGCCAGTACAATGACATGGCATTATTTTCTCAATATTCATCCTTTTAAAAGAGTCTATTGTCTCTTTTAATCTTCTCTCATCAGCAGAAGCTAAATGAAATCCGCCAATTACGGCTTTTACATGTTCCTTTGAAGTTAATTCCTTCGCTCTAAGAATAGTATTAATTATCCCTGCATGTGCACATCCAGTAATTACGATTACACCATCCTTAAAATTAATGATCAATGCTAAATCATCCAGCATTTGATCATCAACTAACTTACCATTAATAATGGTCTTCATTCCACTTACTTTTTCGAAATCTGTTCTTCTCGGTATTTCCCCTGAAGTAATTGTTGATTCTGATATTTTAATGGGGTCTTTAATTAAAATTAAATTACCTAATTCCTCAATTTCGCTTTTTCTAAATGGGATTCCATTATACCTAAATTTTGGTTCACTAACAAACTTTAGATTAAAGCAATATGGATGACATATTATTGGGATTTTTCTTAATATTATTTTCAATGCATCAATTAGACCTCCTGTATGATCATAATGTCCATGACTTAAAATTATTAAATCAATTTCCTTAAGATTAACATTCATCACTTTACAGTTATTAATTAAAACCTCTCCTAATGGTCCTGTGTCAAATAGTATTTTGCTTTCCAATCCATTTTTATCCTCTATTTTAACATATATTGATAATCCATGAGCACCAAAAATATTCTTTTTACCCAACTTAGCCGTATTTTCAACTAAAACTTTAACTATAACCCTTTCTGCTTCTAAAAGCAAGTAGCTCGCCTCCAGCTGATAATTAATGGAAAGAGTTTTAAGAGCTTTTTTAGGAAAGGTTGGCGGGTAAAGGGGGATTAGTGTTTGCCCTTAGATTTAATGAGGAAAAGCCTTAAGCAAATAGTTAACTATCTTTCAAAATTACCTGAAATGCTAAATGCTGAGCAAGTTGAAAAAATGATTCAAATTTTAATTCAAACTTATAATAATAAGAGATCAGTATTCGTTATCGGAGCTGGTAGATCAGGGCTGGTTGCAAGAGCTTTCGCTATGCGATTAATGCATTTAGGTTTTCAAGTTTACGTGATAGGTGAGACAATTACTCCTGCTGCAGGTAAGGGTGACGTTTTAATTGCAATTTCTGGCTCTGGTAGAACTGCAATTGTAGTTACAACTGCTCAAGTAGCTAAGCAAGTTAATGTTAAAGTTGTTGCAATTACATCTCATCCAGATTCACCTTTAGGTAAATTAGCTGATCATATAGTTTATGTTCCCGGTAGGACTAAAATTTCTGAAGAAACCGATTACTTTTCGAGACAAATTCTCGGGATTCATGAACCATTAGCTCCATTAGGCACATTATTCGAATTATCAGCAATGGTATTCTTAGAATCAATTATAACTGAGTTAATGAGGAGGCTTGGAAAGACTGAAAAAGATTTAAAATCTAGACATGCAACCATAGAGTAATCATCTGTCAATAGCCCACATAACTTCAAATTCCGCCCTATATCCTTCATTAGCCAAATATCTAATTTTAAATGGACAGTTATTTCCTCCCTTTAGGCAAATTAGGAGCCTACGACCACTAACTCTCCAACCCTTAATTCTACAATATTTATCGTCTAATAAAAATTGGCACTTCAAGGTTTTTCCTCCTAAAAAGACATAGAGAATTCGAGTTCTAAAAACTTGTGGTTAACTGGTATTAAATTTATTAATCAAATATTTTATTGGTGCCTATATGAGAAGAACGAAAGCAATAGATTACATTAAAAGATTAGCTAAATGTAAAAGTAAAGATAGTTTGAAGGCAAGTAGGGAGTTAATGAATTCCTATATGAAGTGGAAAAGAACATTAGATTTAAAAGACTTCCTATTCTTCATAAATTTAATACAAAATAAATGGAAAAATATTATAATGATTTCTCTTAAAGGATATCCGCAAACGATAGGTCAATTTAGAGCATTTAGCTTTGAGGAATACTTAAGGGATCTAATCGACAAACAAATATTATCTAATTATAAGGATTTTAGGATTCTTTGGAATGAGAAATTCTTAGTATGGACTAAACATAATATGAAGTATTATTCCGCTTTTGACATAGCAATTTGTAGAAATGAGTTTCCCATAATAGTTATTGAAGCTAAGATTGATGTTGATGCACCTAGACTAAGAGCATTTATGTTAAATTCATTCTTATTTAAAAAGGTTTATCGTAAATCTAGGACTATACTCATTTATGTAAATTGGAATGCTGATGAATTATTAAAGCATTTAGCCAAAGAATTTATTGATGAACTATTTGATTTTAAATTTGAAGATCAAGTGAAAGAATTTATAAGCTATGTGAAAATCTTGTTGAACGAGGCAAGGTCACTTAAGGTTTAAGGTGGTCTTATTGTCGAGGGAGATTAAGAGGCCTTCATGGGATGAATATTTCATGAGAATAGCTCATTTAGTGAAAGAAAGATCAACATGTTTAAGGAGGAAGGTCGGAGCTGTACTTGTTAAGGATAAGCATATATTAGCAACTGGATATAATGGTGCACCTAAAGGACTGCCACATTGCTCTGAGGTGGGTTGCTTAAGACAAAAGTTAAACATACCCTCAGGTCAAAGACATGAATTATGTAGGGGATTGCATGCAGAGCAAAATGCAATAATACAAGCTGCAGTATTCGGAATTAGTACTAGAGGAGCAACACTTTATGTTACAGATTTTCCCTGCTCAATATGTGCTAAAATGATAATTAATGCAGAGATAAAAGAAGTGGTTTATGATTCTGAATATGAGGATCCAATTTCAAGACAGCTACTTGAGCAGGCAGGTATTAAAATTAGGAAATTTAAATTGAGTAGAGAGAAGTGAATAATTTAAATTATTGATCTAGTATTAAGTTAATCTTCTTAAAATTGTTTACATCAATTAATCCTTTATCCGTAATACGTATTTCAGGAATTACTGGTAATGCAAGCATTGACATGGTCATAAATGGTGATTTCATTTCACAACCTAAGTCTCTCCAAGCTTTCTTTATATTATTAATTTTTTGGCATACTGTTTCGATTTCTTTATCGCTCATTAGTCCTGCAATTGGCAGTTCAAGTAATGCTATAATTTTTCCATTTTTTACGACTGTGATTCCTCCATTAATTTCAATTAATTTATTGACTGCAATTACCATGTCTTCTTCAGATGCACCAACAACTACTATATTATGGCTATCATGGGCTATGGTTTGAGCTGCAGCTCCCTCCTTAATGTTAAATCCCTTAACGAAACCTACGCTAATATTTCCTGTGGCTTTATGTCTTTCAATTACTCCCACCTTAATTACATCCTTATTTAAATCAACTTTAACTTCATTATTCTCAACGCTTAACTTCTCAATTCTTTTTCTGGTTAAAATGCTGTCTTCAAAGACCTCTATAACATTAACTCTTACATTATTGTCTTTAGCTTTGACTTTGAAATCATTAATTGTAGTTTTTCTCTTGACATTAACTGTCTTCATGGCGAATTTTGGATATGAGGTTTTCGGGATTTTGACCAATAATTCTCCGTTATTTGCAATAAGCTTTCCATCAAGTATTACTTTTTCAACTTTAAATTTCTCTAAATTGTCAACTATAATTATGTCAGCATATCTTGGCGGCGCTAGACCTCCTATATGAAGATCTAAATTGTAATGCTCAGCAGTATTTAATGTTGCCATTTGAATGGCTACTATTGGATCAACTCCCTCTTCAATTGCTCTTCTAATTAAATGATCTACATGCCCTTCCTTAACTAGATCTTCTGGATGTCTGTCATCAGAGACTAGACATACTTTTCTTGAATTTAGCTTCATTTTAGTTATGACCTTAATTACATTAGCCAAATCTTTCCATGCTGATCCTTCTCTAATCATTAGAGTCATTCCAAGCCTCATTTTTTCAGCAGCTTCATGAAGGCTTGTTGATTCATGACATGAAGAAATTCCGGCGGAGACATATGCACATAAATTACTTCCTAATACTTTCGGTGCATGTCCTTCAACTATTTTTCCAGCTTTTATAGTAGCTTTAATTTTATTTAAAATGTCTTCTTCAGCACTAATTACACTTGGATAATTCATTACCTCAGCTAATCCAATTACATTTTCTAAACTTAGCAGTTCAATTATGTCTTCTAAATCTATTTTGGCTCCAGATGTTTCAAATTCATTACTTGATGCTGGAACGCATGAGGGTATACATATAAATACTTTTAGTGGAAGTTTTTTAGATTCCTCAATTATTAATTGGATACCCTTTAATCCGAGAACGTTAGCTATTTCATGAGGATCAATGAAAATTGCTGATGTTCCTCTAGGAATAACTACTTTAGAAAACTCTGTAAGTGTAATCATTGAGCTTTCAATATGTATATGTCCATCAAGAAGCCCTGGAATTAAGTATTTTCCTGAGGCTTCTAATACTCTAGTATTATTTCCAATAGTGTGGTCCGCCTTTCCAATTAAAACTATTCGATCTCTCTTTACTGCTATATCACACTTACTAATAATTTCTCCAGTATATACATTGACTAATTCACCATTTCTTATAACTAGGTCAGCTTTAACCTTACCAGTAGCTGTCAAAATTAATTCTTCCATAATTTCTGAAAGCTTACTTCTACCATAAATTCCATCGATAAGCTTCATCACTTAATATTAATTATATCATCCTAATAATAGCATCTCCACAAACTTAATGTGTTTGATTATGTCTAATTATCTTGGGGGATTAAATTGAAGACATATATTAAAATTTATGGTCCTCCAATACTTGAAGCCTTAAAAGCATTAGAAAGAGTTGCTATTGAAATTTCTAAGGAATTTCCTGAAGTATGCTTCTACGATATTTTGGGGGGAACTGCAA
>CAZCCB010000005.1:0-9559 GCA_964497155.1 uncultured Nitrososphaerota archaeon
TATTGCAGCTCTAAGCCCCGTTCCACCAGCTCCAATAATTAATACATCTGTTTCAATAATTTTATCCCATGGATTCATATTTTCACCTTAAATTAATAATTCAGTTAAAAGTGATATATCATCTAGCTTTTCAAGTTTACTAATTAATGAGCATATTTCATTTATTCTATCGTTATCAATAATTTTCCTAGATAAACTAGAAAATTTACTTATTAATTGATTGTAATTAATTGGATTTTCTGGATCGCCCAATGGATAGTCGATTTTCTGAATCAATGTTTTTCCACTTACTAATTCTATTTCAACTATGGACGGCCATTTAACTGGATATTCCTCATTAAGTTTGGGATCGGATTCAACTTTTACTTTACTCATTAAATTTCTAACATTAGAGCTGAACAATAGTTTCTGATTAAATTCTTCCAAGCCAACTTCACCTTTAATTAATGCTATAGCAATACAGTATTGTAGACTGAATTTTGCCTCATATGGAGTTTGGGGATTAGGATTATTTGCTATTTGAATTGCTGAATTATATGTTCTAACTTTAATTGATTTAATATCATCAATTTTAAAATTATAATTTTTCTTTAACATTAATATTGCATCAATAGTTGAATGAGTATGTCTACATGATGCATATGGTTTAATTGAAACTTCAATAATCTTAAATTTGGAGCCTAATCCATTAGTTATTTTAGTTAAGTCATATTTTTGAGATGTAGCTTTACAAAATCCCATTTCACCTTCAATAACATCTTTAGCACCTGTAAATCCATTTTTAGCGAGTAATGCTGATAGTAATCCATTAAATGCAGCTTTACCTGCATGTAAATGTTTACTCATAGCTCCACTCCTAATAAATTGCCATAATCCTGATGCTTGAGTACCAGCATTACCTAATGCATCAGCCATCTCATTAACATTTAAATTTAAAATTTTACCAGCAGCAATTGCAGCTCCAAATGTTCCGCAAGTTCCAGTTGTATGCCAATATTTATAATGTGATTCTCCAACTGCTTCACCAATTCTAATTGCAACTTCATATCCAGCTACAATTGAAGTTATTAAATCTTTACCAGATACTTTTTCTCTTTCAGCTATTGCTAATGCTGCTGGAATTATTGGTGCTCCAGGATGCATAATTGATCCTTTATGAACATCATCCATTTCAACTATATGAGCCATAACTCCATTAGCTAATGCAGCGAATAGACAATTTGTTTTAAATCCATATGATATAACTGTTGATTCATTAATTCCACCTAAAGTTTTGATTAAGTTGACAATTATTTTTGTAGGTTTGCTTCGTGAACCAGCGAATATTGAACCAAGTAGATCTAGTATGCAAATTTTAGTATAATCAATTACATTTTTAGGTAAATCATTAAAATTTAAATTGACAGCAAATTCAGCTAAAAGTTTAGTTTCATTAGCCAATGAAGTCACCATAATAAATCATAAGTTTATCATATTTAATAGTTTAATTGCTATGGGAATGATAAATTATAAGTTCTAGGGGTAGAACTAGTTCTATAGGTGATACCTATAGTATATTTTGATGAAAGACCTAAGGAGAAGAGAGAAGATCTATATGATCGTGAGGAGGAATTATCATCTCTAATCAATTATATTAGGAATTGTAAGCCATTAATCTTAATTTTAGGCTTGAGGAGAACAGGTAAGACTTCATTGGTTAAAGTTGCAATTAATGAAATTAAAAGACCTAGCATTTATATTGATTGTAGAGTTTTCGAGGAGAAAATTGCAATTTCAATTGAAGATTTCATTAGGCATCTAGGGAATTCAATAAGTAGTTCCTTAAGAAGATGGAAGGGATTAATTGAATATATGAAGAGCATTAGAAGTGCATCAATTTTTGGTTTTAGAATTGAATTTTCATGGAAGGGGGAAAGTAGAACTTCAATAAGTGAAGTTTTTGATGCAATTAATTCTTATGGTGAAGATAAGGGTTTATGTATTCCAATAATTTTTGATGAAGTTCAAGAATTATCTAAGCTTAAGGGAATTAATTTACTACCAATATTTGCTTATGCATATGATAATTTGAGGAATATTTCAGTAATATTGACTGGATCTAAGATTGGATTACTATATAGATTTTTGAAAATAAATGATTCATCATCCCCACTTTATGGTAGAGTTAAATTTGAAATTAATCTTAAAAATCTTAGTAGAAGAGAATCAATTGACTATTTAATTAAGGGATTTAATCAACTTAACATTAAAGCTCCAATAGATGTAATTGAATATGCAGTTGATAGATTAAATGGAATTATTGGTTGGCTAACTTATTTTGGAGTTAAAGCAATTATTCATGGAGTTAAAAGGGAAACTGTAGATTTAACATTAATTGAAGGATCTAAATTAGCTATAAGTGAATTGGAAAACTTTTTGAAAATCAGACCAATTGCTAGGAAGAGATATTTAATTATTCTTAGGAGAATAGCTGATAATCCTGCTTCATGGTCTGAAATAAAGAGATATTTGGAATCTATTGAAGGTAGGGTTATTAGTAAATCAAATTTAACATTACTGCTTAGAAATTTGGTTAATGCCGGATTTATATCTAAAAATAATGAAAATAAATATTATATTGTTGATCCAATTCTGAGATATGCATTTTATAGTGGTCTAATTAAATTGTAATTAAAATTATTATCTTCTTTTAGACTCTCTTTCCCTTATTAATTTAACTAATGTTAATAATTGTTTTGCTTGCCTGTAGTTTGCAATATCAATCATCATACCTTCAATTGAAATTGCACCTAAACCCATTTTCTGTGCCTTTTCAAATTCCTCAACAATTTTCTTTGCAAACTCTATTTCCTCGCTTGATGGAGTAAATATTTCATTTATTGGATTAATTTGTTTTGGATGAATGAGCATTTTACCATTAAATCCAAGTCTTCTAGCCATTTTTGCATCTTCAATTAATCCATTCATATCCATTATATCAGTCCATGGAGTATCAATAGATAAGATGTTGGCTGCTCTAGCTGAAATTGCAATATGAGATCTAGCATATAGAATCTCTATTCCTTCTTTTGATGGGCTCGTTCCTAATTCTCTAGTAAAGTCTACTGCTCCAAATCCAATTGCAACTATACGTTTACTTGAAGATGCAATTTCATATGCATTTAATACTCCTCTAGTTGTTTCGATTAATGGCATTATGGCAATGCTTCCAGATTCAATTCCCCTATTCCTTTCCAATTTACTAATCATATTTTCCAGTTCAATTACATCACTACTGGACTCGCATTTAGGTAGCATTATTCCATCCAAACCCTTTCTAATAGCGTATTCTAAGTCTTCTTGAGTTAATCCAGTACTTAGACTATTGACTCTAACAAATACGGTTGCTCCACTATTCTTTAGCATTTCAATTGAATCTCTAATGAATATTCTAGCTGTTTCCTTATCATCAATTGGAACTGCATCTTCAAGATCAAGTATAACTGCATCTGCATTTAATTTACATGCTTTATGTATCATTCTCATATTATTGCCTGGAACATATAACATTGATCTTAAAACCATCATTTTCATATTTTCATCTCCTAAGAAGCTTAGTTACAATTAAAGCTATTTCTTCAGGTTTATTAGCAATATATGCTCCAGCCTCCTTCAATGCTTTAATTTTACTTTCAGCTGAACCTCTACCTCTTGCTATTATTGCACTTGCATGTGAATATCTAACTCCAGGTCTAAGTCCTGCACCTGCAATATATGCTACTAATGGTTTATTGAATTTACCAGCCTTAATTACTTCAGCTGCCTCTTCTTCAGCTACTGTTCCAATTTCACCAAACATTACTACAATTTCAGTTTCAGAGTCTTCTTGGAATAATGGCAATAATTCTGGGAAACTTAATCCAACTATTGGTTCAGCTCCAATATGTAGTGCTGTTGAAACTCCAATTCCATTTCTAGCTAGAAACCAGCATACAGTTGTCGTCATACCTCCACTTCTACTCATTACTCCAACTGATCCTGGAATGAAACTTTCATTTGCAAGTTCAACTGAACCTCCAATCCATCCTGCAACTGCTTTTCCAGGGCTAATTATTCCGAATGAACCTGGACCTAAAATTTTAACGTTATGTTTCTTAGCATAATTTATCATTTCAAGTATATCATGTAGTGGGACTCTCTCTACTGGCATTACTATAAATTTAATTCCAGCATCAATTGCCTCAAAAACAGCATTTTTAACCTTTGGGCCGGGAACGAATGTTATGCTTGCTTCTATTGGTCCATGATTTTCAATTGCCTCCTTGACAGTATTATATACTGGTACACCCCAAACTTTTTCTCCACCTCTACCTGGGGTTACTCCTGCAACTACATTGGTTCCATATTCAAGCATATATCTGGTGGCACCGCTACCAGCTCTACCAGTTATGCCTTGAACTAAAACTCTAACTTTTTCATCCAATAATATTGCCATTAACTCCACCTCCTCTTATATTCTTCAAGTCCAGGAATTGGAAGTATGATTTTAATTGCACCATTAGCTTTCAATAGGCAATGTATTTCACATGCTAAGCATTCATTACATAGTCTTTTTGCATCCTCTAAACTTACACCTAAAACTGGTTTTCCACCTCTAATTCTAAGTACACCTCTACCATAGAGTGAACATGCCTTTACACATTCGAAACTATTGCATCCATTACATTTACTATAATCTAAAATTATTTTTCCAGTTCTAGTTTCAAATTCAAGAATATCAGTCATACCTTCTTCCCCCTCAACTTTCTATATTCCTCAACCAATTGCTTCATTCTTTGAGCAATAAATTCAGCCTTATCGAGATAATCTCTCCCATAAATTTCAAGCTTAATCGGCAAATCCTTCAATCCATCCTTTAAAATTTGAATTGTTTCTTCCTCTTTATTTCCAGCAATAACTATTATGACTGGAAATCCGGGTTTATCCTTTAATTCTTCTCTGAAAGCCTTAACTAATCCATGTGCATGATGCCATTGCTCTTGACTTGCAATGCAGAATCCACCTAAAAAGTATCCTTCAATTCCAGGTTGAGCTAGTATTATTTTTGCACATTTATAAACTTTTGATGCTGGTGGATTTCCACTTGTATCTGCGAAATTTGCTGGTTTAAGTCCAACTTTAATTAATGCATCTAAACCAACTATTGAACCTCCACCGCCAATTCCATGATAGCCAATGTATCCACCTTTAATAGTTTCCTCTGAAGATGCTAATTGCATAAAATAAAATACTCCTCTATAATCGCTTTCCTCTACTTTCCAAGCAATTTTATCAAGTTCTGTTGGCGGCCTATCACTTTCACGTGCAACTTCAATTCCAAGTTCAGGATGCATAAATACTGATGAATCATCAATACTAATTCTACAGTCTAATGCAACTAGTCTACCATCCTTTGTAAGTGCTAGTGGATTAATTTCAACTGAAGATGCATGATATTTCCTAAAAACATCATAAACATTAACTATTAAATTGCTAAATTCATCAATTATGTTGCTTGGAACATTTAATTTCATAATTAATTCTCTAGCCTCATTCAATGATAATCCATTAGAAACATCAATAGATTTGCTAGCAATTTTATCTGGATAATTTCTCGCTATTTCTTCAATTTCAATTCCACCCTCACTACTAACCATTATTACTGGAGCTCTAACTTTATATGAATCATCAACAATAACGCCTACGTAATATTCATCTATAAAATCAATTTTCTCTTCAACGAGAATTTTTTCAATTTTGAATCCACCAACAGTTCCACCTAAAAGTTCATTTGCAATTTTCTCAGCTTCAAATGGATTATTTGCGAATTTAATTAATCCACGCTTCATTCTACCAGTAAACCATACTTGAGCTTTAATTGCTATTGGGCCGCCGATTTCTTCAGCAATTTTTCTAACTTCGCTTGGAGTAGAAGCTACTCCACCTCTAGGCACATTAATTCTAAATTCCTTTAGAATATTTTTTCCTTGATATTCATATAGCCTAGCCATATATCTTCCTCCACCTTCATTAAAGGTTAATTTTAACTTAACTGGAATAATTCTATATAAATTTGTAGATTTAAGCTTAATAATTGCGAAAACCATTTTCCATCAGAAAACTTATAATTTATTGCAATTTAACTAGGATTGCTATTGGAGGCTAAAAATTTGGGTGAAGCGGTAACTGTATTAACTAAAATTGCAGATATTGAAATGCTTAGAAAATTAATGAAGATACCTGGAGATCAAAATCCACTTAGATGCATGCAATGTGGAAGATGCACCAGTGGATGTACGGTCATGGTTTTAATGGAAAATTACCCCCATAGAGTTGTAGATAGAGTTAGACTTGGATTAATAGAAGATCTATTAAAATCAGATGTTATTTGGGCATGCACCCAATGTCAAAAATGTAAGGAAGCTTGTCCACAAAAGGTTTCTCCAATGGAAGTATTCTTAGCGTTGAGAAATCTTGCAATAGCTAGTGGTGCAAGTGTACCTGAAGAATATATGAAAATGCTTTCATCAATAATTGAAACTGGATTTATACAAGAACCAATTAAAGTTAGTGGAAGAAATGGAAAAACTTATGATAGAGAATCTCTAGGATTACCAGCTATTAAGGGACCTAAGGAAATTGAAAAGTATATGGATAATGTTATGAAAGCATTTGAAAACACTCCATGAGGTGAAATAAATGAAATATATATTCTATCCCGGATGCACTGCAATGACAAGTCAATATTCATATGAAATTTCAGCTAAGAAAGCTTTAGATATATTAGGCATAGAATTAATTTATCCAGAAAATATTACATGTTGTGGTGCACCATTGAGAAGCATAAATGCATATGGATGGATATATTTAACTACCAGAAATATGGCTATACTTGAAGATTACAATGAAAAAGCATTATTACTATGTAATTGGTGTCATTTATCATTCACCCATGTAAAGAAGCTTTTAAGTGAAGATGATGAATTAAGAAGATGGGTTAATGAATTATTGAAAAATGAAGACTTGGAATATAAAGGGGAATTAGAGTTTAAACATGTAATTGAAGCTTTACATGATGACTTAGGCATAGATAAGATTAATGAGGCAATAAAGTTTAAGTTAGAAGGATTAAAGCTTTCACCTCACATTGGATGCCAACTCATAAGGCCAACAGAATTGGGTAGACCAGATAACCCAATAAATCCAGTAAAATTAAGCAATTTAATTAAAGCCTTAGGTGCTGAACCAGTAAATCACCTTGGATTTATAGAATGTTGTGGATGGGCAATTTCAAAAACAAGTATGGATACTGGATTAACTTTAGCTGGAAATAGAATTAAATTTGCAGTTGAAGCTAATGTTGATGGAATAGTAATTTCATGTCCACATGGAGGAGAAATGCTTGATTCAATGCAAGAGGAAGCTGGAAAAGCTATTGGAGCTAAACTAAATGTTCCAGTAATATATTATACACAGCTTTTAGGATTGGCTTTAGGATTAAATCCAAATGAATTAGGATTACAATTAAACAAGTCTCCAGTAGAAAAATTAATTGAGAAAATAAAACATTAACATAAATTTTTAACCATCATTAACTTTGGGAATTGTTAATGAAGCATCATATATAACTAGAATAGTTGCATCATTACCCTTCAATTTAATTGCATCATAAATTGCATTCTGTAAATCACTGTAACTCTTAATAAAAACCTTACTTAATACTTCAGGCTTAATTGAAGACACCATCCATATTTCAGCCCATTTAAGCAAACTAGCTAATCTAGCTGCCTTATGATAACCAAGCTTATAATTCTCCTTAACCCTCTCAATTATTTCATCAGGAGATTTACATGAAGCCATTAAATCATAGAAATGTCTAGGCCCAATACCATCCCTACACTCTGAAACCAAAATTAAAATTCCATTCCTACGTAGAGCTAATTTAGCATGCTCAATAGCTTTCTGAGATTGATATAAACTTATATCAAATGGCGAACCCACAATTGCAATTACAATATCAGCTTTTTCAGAAATTTTAGTTGAATAAATTTCCTCTGAAACTTTAGTTAGGAAGAAGAATGAATTATTAATGTGGCCTGAAGCTGCATAATAAATTCTCTTATCCTCAGTTATAACAGTCATTATAGAGTAAATGTCATTAAATCTATTTAATAGATTTAATGCCGACATCATATCTTCATGAACAGGATTACCCTTAAGCTTTAATGGTTGAGCATTTTCACTTAATGCATACATATGATTATGCTCAATAGTTTCATAACCAGAAACTCCTGGAACTAAAAACTTTCTACCACCAGTAAATCCAGCAAAATAATGTGGCAAAATAGAACCAGTTACAATAATTTTATCTGAAATTGAAATTAAATTATTAATGTAAACTTCAGTATCATAACTTGTCTTTCCAATATATGTTAAACTTTTTCTATCACGACAATTGTGAATAACAACATTACTTCTAAAAGCATCATAAAATTTTCCCAAAATAACTTTCAATTCATCCTCTTTTGGCGGTCTATGAGTACCGGATGCAACTAATAGTCTAAAATTCTTATCCTTAATGTAATTGTAAATTGATTCCAAAATTTTTGCTGTTGGAGTTGGCCTCTCATGATCATTAATTACAATTGTTAAGTCTTTTACATTACTCAAAAAATCACTTAAATTTATAAAATTCAATGGATTATTAATTGCTTCATTCAGTATTGAAAATTCATTTTTAACTTCAACTTTTTTCGGCCTAACTATTCCAATTAAGTTTTTATTTGGAATTTCGATTGTAATTAATCTATTACCGTAATTAATGGGTATTTTCAATTTAAATTTGCCTCCTAAACCATCTAATTGGCTTAATGTAATCCTTACCTTTAGCATCAACTGAACCAACACAGACTCTATAATGTTTTTCATTTGTATTTAAATCAATGACTTTTTCAAGTTTACCATAAACAATTATTTCTTCATTTTCACTTGCAATATCACTATAGAGACCTTCATAACTAACAACTTCAACTACATCTACTTTCGGCCCTTCAATTACATTACAATTTTCAACAATATATTTGCATGGAAGAAATATTGCATCTGAAGCATCTTTAACTCTACACTTAATTTTAATCAGCCCCTTAGGTTCATAAATTTTTGAGCCATATTTTTCTTCAACTTCATTTTCAAGTTTAACAGCCCTAATAGAGAATTGTCTATTCTTAAATAGAGCTCTACTCCATCTTTCCTCGCCATAATGTATTAATGCTTCACTTAAGCTCAATGGATGAATTTTAATTATATCTCTTGCCCATGACGTTAAAATGTCGCCTTTAGGTCTTGAGAAACCATATTCTTCATTATTCAATAGATTTATTATTGTCTCCTTAACTTTTAATGCATTGATTCTACCATAAACTGTTAAATCAATATCTGAAAATTTAATGTTATGCATTTTAAGTAGTATTGAGCCTGAAATTCCAATATAATTTAATGGTACATTACTTTCATTTGAAATTATATTCACTAATTCTAAAGC
>CAZCCB010000005.1:9569-17897 GCA_964497155.1 uncultured Nitrososphaerota archaeon
AGCTAATTCTTCAAGTTCATCTGTTGGATTTGAAATTAATTCTTGAAGTCTAACTTCAGGTTTAAAATGAAATTTAATTTTATTTTTTGGTATCATTATAGTTTCAATATTCCAGTACCTGTCATAGCATACATATTCAGGATAATACTTTTTAAGGTAATTTAGAACTTCATTAAATCCCATTGCACTATAATATGGAAGTATTCTTCCATAATGCTTTCCAGTTTTAGTCCATTTAATTCTAATTTTTGATTCATATTCTGGTATATATTTCAGATATGATAATACTTTATCTGGTGGATGAACATTACCTATAATGCAGAATATTAATCCTTCAATTGTCTCTATGAAATCTTTATCTCTAAATCCTCGATTAATCATAATGATCCATTTATTTGAATAAAATACTATTTAAAATAATTTAGGTTAGTAGTGCTTTTACTGCTTCCAATATTATTTCATCTGTAAATTGTTTTTGTCTTATTGCTCCAGTTGGACAGGCTGATGCACATACTCCGCATCCTCTACATAGTGCAACATCTATTTTAGCTATTCCTTCATCTGGATCAATTGTTATTGCTTTGAATGGACATGCAGCTGCACATACTCCGCATCCACTACATAAATTCTCATCTACTTCAGCTATGAATGGTTCGGATTCAATTTCTCCTGGAGCTAATAAAGCTATTGCTGCTGCAGCTGCTGCTGATGCTTGAGCTACACTATCTGGAATATCCTTTAATCCTTGAGCGCATCCGCAAATGAAAACTCCAGTAATGGCTGTTTCGACAGGCTTTAATTTTGGATGTAATTCTAATAGGAATTTATCTGGACTTCTAGATAGCTTTAGTATTGAAACTAGTTTATCTACAGCTGGATTTGGAATTAATCCTACTTCTAATATGACCATGTCAACACTAAATCTATATAATTCATTTGCATTTACATCAAATACTTCAAATACAAGTTTACCATTCTCCTCTTTAATTTCCATAGGTTTACCTCTAACTAGGTAAACATTCTCCATGCTCCTAATTCTTTGATAGAATTCTTCGAATCCTTTACCTGCAGCTCTAATGTCTGTATAGAATATGTATACTTTTGTTTCTGGAAGTGTTGATGCAATATAGAATGCATGTTTGAGACCACACATACATCCTATTTTACAGCAATATGGTAGGTGATGTTCATCTCTAGATCCTGCACATAAAATTATTGCTACTGATTTGGGTGGATTACCATCATCAAGCTTAACAATCTTACCTCTAGTTGGACCTTCAGCTGATGAAATTCTTTCAAATTCCATTCCAGTAATAACGTTCTTATATTTGCCATAACCGTATTCTTCAAGTTTCCTTGGATCATATAATGTGTATCCAGTTGCAATAATTATTGCTCCAACATTTAATTCAATTATTTCCTCCTTCATATTATGGTCTATGGCATTTGCTGGACATGCTTTGACACAGAGTTGGCATACACCTTTAGTTAAATAGAGACAATGTTCTGGATCAATTACGTAGGCACTTGGAATTGACTGGGAAAATGGTCTGTAAATAGCTTTTCTCATATTTAATCCATAGTTAAATTCATCTGGAACTTTAACTGGACAAACTTTAGCGCATTCACCACAACTTGTACATTTATCAATTTTAACATATCTAGGCTTCTTTAAGACTTTAACTTTGAAGTCTCCAGCTCTACCTTCAACATCAATTACTTCACTATTAGTTAATAATGTTATATTTGGATGTCTAGCAACTTCATTCATTAATGGAGTTAAAATGCAGAGTGAACAGTCTAATGTTGGAAATGTCTTGTCAAGTTTAGCCATTTGTCCTCCAATGCTAGGCTCCCTTTCAACCAAATATACTTTGAAACCAGCCTTAGCCAAATCCAATGAAGCTCTTATTCCAGCTATGCCTCCACCAATAACCAATACTTCCTTTCTAACTGGAAGCTTCTCTATTTCAATGGATTCATATCTTGAAACTTTAGCTACTGCAGCTTTAATTAATTCAATAGCTTTAATTGTAGCTGCTTCTGGGTCATCATAGTGAACCCATGTACATTGCTCACGTATATTTGCAATTTCGAGTAAATATGGATTTAAACCTGCACTTTCAATTGCTCTTCTAAATGTTTCTTCATGCATTCTAGGTGAACATGCAGCTACAACAACTCTATCAATTTTACCGGCCTTAATGTCATCAATAATTAATTTTTGACCAAGCTCAGAACACATGAATGGATAATGCCTAGCTACAGCTACATTTGGTAGCTTAGCTATTTCATTGGTTACGTGTTCAACATTAATTACACCTGCAATGTTTTTTCCGCAATGGCATATATAGACGCCGACTTTCAATTGATATCCCTCAGCGCTCAAAGATAATTTTAAAGTAAATTTAAGTTCTACGCTTAGGTTAATCGAAATTTACATAAAAAGAATATTTGATGAATATCAGATTAATTTTGCATCAGTTATTTAAAATTTATGTATCTCTATCAATAAAAGCTTAAAATATTTTTTACAAAAATTTTATTGGTGATCTCCTTGGCTATGTCGAAGTATGGAAGTCTAATTGCAATTGCATTGGTATCATTAATTATAGGTGCAGCCATAGGCTATATAGTTATACCACCAAAAGTAATTGAAAAGGAAAAAGTAGTTGAGAAATTTGTTGAAGTTAAACCTAAAATTAAAGCTGCATGGATTTATGTTGGACCAGTAGGAGATTATGGTTGGACTCATGCACATGACGTTGGTAGAAGGTATGTGGATAATAAGTTCGATTGGCTTGAAACAACTGGAATTGAAAATGTAAGAGCTGGAGATGTTGAAGGTGTAGTTGATATGCTAATTCAACAGGGATATACTGTAATATTTACTACAAGCTTTGAATTCATGAATCCAACTATTGAAGCGGCTAAGAAGCATCCAAACATAATATTCTTCCACTGTTCAGGTTATAAGAGAGCTCCAAATGTTGGAACTTACTTTGCTGAATTCTATCAGTTATACTATTTGAATGGATTAATGGCTGGTGCATTAACTAAAACTAATAAGGTTGGCTATGTAGCTGCTCATCCAATACCAGAGGTAATTAGACATATAAATGCTTTTGCACTTGGAGTTAAGGAAGTAAATCCAAATGCAAAGGTTTATGTTGTTTGGATTCATGAATGGTATGCCCCTCAATTGGCTAGAGAAGCTGCAGAAGCATTAATTTCACAGGGATGTGATGTACTAGCATTTACAGAGGACTCACCAACCGTAATTGAAGTATGTGAGGAACATTATAAGATGGGTAATCCAGTCTATGTATTTTCACATTATAGTCCAATGCTATCCTATGGTCCAGATGTAGTTGTAAGTGGACAATTAGTTCATTGGGAGAAAATCTATGAAGATATCATTGCAAAAGTATATGCAGGTGCATATAATACAACAAATCTTGAAAATGTTGATTATTGGTGGATGTTACGTGAAGGAGCAGTTGAACTTGGAGCTGACTTCGGAGTACCAATAAATCCGAAATTCATTCCAATATTAAAGGAAAAAGTAATTGATCATCCAGAATTCGGTAAAATAAGCATTTACGATTTAGTTATGAAGAGACTTGAACAAATGAGTGAACCAACAGTAGTATTTGATCCATTCACCGGCCCAATATATGATCAAGAAGGTAACTTAAGAATACCAAAGGGACAAAGAGCAGATCATGATCTCCTATGGACAATAAACTGGTTTGTCGATAATGTAGTTGGAAGTCCCAAAGGCTAACTCCCTCCCCCTATTTATTTTATAAAGAAATTATGGAGGATCATAAATTATGAAATTAAATTTTGAAAATAATAACGTTAAGCCTATGGTTGAGATGAGAAATATTGTTAAAATCTTTCCTGGAGTCATAGCTAATGATCATATTAATTTTAAGGTTTATTCAGGTGAAGTTCATGCATTACTTGGTGAAAATGGTGCTGGGAAAACAACTTTAATGAATATTTTATATGGAATTTATCATCCAGATGAAGGTGAAATTTATATTGAAGGTAAAAAAGTTGAAATAAAATCTCCTAGAGATGCAATTAAACTTGGAATTGGAATGGTTCATCAGCATTTCATGCTAATTGAAATGTTAACTGTAGCGGAAAATATTGCATTATCAATGAAAACAAGTCTAATTAATCCTGTAAGGGATGTTGAAAAGAAGATAAGTGAAATAATGGGTAAATATGAATTGAAAGTTGATTTAAATGCTAAAATATGGCAATTATCTACAGGTGAAAAACAGAAAGTTGAAATTTTAAAGGCAATTTGTAGAGGAGCAAGAATACTTATACTTGATGAACCAACATCAGTATTAACTCCTCAAGAAGCAAGAGAACTATTTAAGTTTATGAGAAGAATGGCTAATGAAGGTAAATCAATCATATTTGTAACTCATAAACTTAAGGAGGTTATGGAGGTAAGCGATAGAATTACAGTATTAAGAAGAGGGAAAGTTGTAGGAGTATTAAGAACACATGAAACTAATATTAATGAATTAGCTAGAATGATGGTTGGTAGGGAAGTAATTTTTGAATTGAGAAGACCTGCAGTAAAAATAGGTAGACCATTGTTAAGAGTTGAGAAACTTAATGTTTTAAATGATAAGGGATTACTTGCCGTTAAAAATGTTTCATTTATGGTTAGAGAGGGGGAAATTTATGGAATTGCTGGAGTGGCAGGTAATGGTCAGAAGGAATTAATTGAAGCAATAGCTGGACTAAGGAGGATTGTTTCAGGAAAAATTTACATTAATAATATTGATATAACGAGCAATAAGTTAAATACGTTATCTAAATTGAAAATCGCATTTATTCCTGATGATAGGAGAATGGCATATATTCCGAATATGACGATAGCTGAAAATTTAATATTGAAGAGGCATAGAGAGAAGCCATTTGCAAATAAATTATTTCTCAATTATAAGTTTGTAAATGAATATGCAATGAAACTCATAGAGAAATATAATATAGTTGCACCATCACCATCAACTCCAGCCAAACTACTTTCAGGTGGAAATATTCAGAGAATGATTTTAGCTAGAGAACTATCTAGTGGAAGCAAACTGATTATAGCTTCACATCCAACTTACGGATTAGATATAGGTTCAACTGAATATGTAATGAAATTATTATTAGAATATAAAAAGAGGGGAGCAGCAATACTGCTAGTTTCTGAAGATCTAGATGAAATATTAAATTTGAGCGATAGAATTGCAGTAATGTTTAATGGAGAAATAGTCGGCGAAGTAAATAGAGAAGAGGCAAATATTGAAGAATTAGGATTCATGATGACTGGAGCTAAAATTGGGAGTTGAAAAATTGATTAAAATTAAGCTTGAAAAAAGAATTATAGAATCAAGATTAATTTCATCTATTTACTCCTTAATCTCCGTAATTTTAGCTTTAATTATTAGTGGATTTATACTTGAAATTCAAGGTATAAACCCAATTTATGCTTACTCAATAATTTTAAATCAAGTATTTGGAACATTAACTGGAATTTCAGAATCAATTGTAAAGGCAATACCATTAATTTTATGTGGAGCTGGACTCACATTAGCATTTAAGGCTAAAATATGGAATATTGGAGCTGAAGGCCAATTACTCTTAGGAGCTATTGCAGCAACTGGAATAGCATTATATTTAGGTGAAATACCACCATACATCATTATACCATTAATTTTCATTGGAGGATTCATTGCCGGAGCAATTTGGGCCTTAATTCCAGCAATTTTAAAAGCCTATTTTAATATAAATGAAGTTATTGTCACCACCATGATGAATTATATTGCAATTGAACTTGTAAGATACTTAATTTATGGTCCATGGAGAGGAGCTAAGGAATGGGGATATCCAATAACAGATGAAATACCAAATACAGCTAAATTACTCTATATACCTGGAACTAGAATTCACATACAAACATTAATTATTGCATTAATATCGGTAATCATAATATACGTAATAATGACTAGAACAGTTTTTGGTTATGAAATTAAAGTTGTAGGTGAAAATCCAGATGCAGCAAAATATGCTGGCATAAATTCAGCTAAAATAATGGTTTTAGTAATGATTATTAGTGGAGGATTAGCGGGAATAGCTGGTGTTGGTGAAATTGCTGGAATACATTTTAGATTAAGATATCCTGAATCAATATCTCTTGGATATGGATTCACAGCTATAATTGTTGCTTGGCTTGCTAAATTAAATCCAATTGGAGTAATCTTAACAGCATTCTTCTTTGGAGGACTATTAGTTGGAGGACATGCCATGAAAATGATGCTGGGATTACCAGTTGCAGTAGTCAATATATTCAATGGAACCACATTAATATGCCTACTAGCAAGTGAATTAATTACAAAATATAAAGTTAAAATTACCTTAAAGGGGAAGTAAAATGAACTTAATTAACTACATTATAATAGTAATTAAATCAGCAATAAGAGCTGGAACACCATTACTAATTGGAACTTTAGGTGAAATTTATGCCGAAAGATCAGGAATTCTTAATTTAGGTGTAGAGGGAATGATGATTGTTGGAGCAGTAACTGGATACATGGTAACATATATTACTAGAAATCCATGGCTAGGATTATTAGCAGCAGCAATTACTGGAGGATTACTATCGCTTATTCATGCAATTTTAAGCATAACATTTAGGGTAAATCAAATTGTATCTGGATTAGCTTTAACAATGCTAGGATTAGGATTAAGTTCCGTTATAGGTAAAAATTATGTTGGAATATCTTTGCCAATAACAATAATTCCAGTTAAAATACCAATTTTAAGTGAAATACCAATAGTAGGGGAAATACTGTTTAGTCATGATCCAATAGTTTACTTATCAATTATATTAGCATTATTAATGTGGTTTATTCTATTCAGGACAAGTATTGGAATTAAAATTAGGGCTGTAGGTGAAAATCCATATGCTGCAGATGCTTCTGGAGTAAATGTTATTGCAGTTAGATATGTATGCGTATTTATAGGTGGATTACTTTCAGGATTAGCTGGAGCCTACTTATCTGAATCATATACACCAATTTGGATTGAAAATTTAACTGCAGGAACAGGATGGATCGTTATTGGTTTAACTATTTTCTCATTATGGAATCCATTTAGAGCAATTCTCTGCTCATATCTATTTGGTGGAGTTAGAGTACTTCAATTTAGATTACAACCATTAGGTATTTCACCAAATCTATTGGCAATGCTTCCATATATAACAACAATATTAGTCTTAATAATTGGAATAAAGGAAACCATGAGAAAAAGAATTGGCGCTCCATCAGCTCTAGGTAAGCCATACATTAAAGAAGAGAAAATGTAATGATTAACGTTATTAAATGCGGAATAATATTGACAGTTAATTTTTAAAGTAAATTTGCCCTACGATTAATGGTGCAATTAATTTGAGTACTAAAGATAAACTTAAAGATATTGAAGATAAAATTCACAATTTAGAAGTTGAAATAGAGAAAATCAAAAGTATTTTAGAGCAGATAAATGAAAGACTCAATAATACTGAGTATAGATTAATGAGAATTGAAACTGAAGCTAGAATTCTGAAAAAGAAGATTACTGGTAGATTTTGGTGGATTCTTAAGAGTAAGTGACTGTTTTCAGCCTTAACTATAATCCCGTAAGCATTGTTATAGCTCCAAATTCAAATGCAAAGAAATATGCAAATAGGCTTGCCATTAGTAATGCAGCAATTAATTCTCCACTCCTAATTCTACCTTTAAGGAAAATATAGTAGAAAAGTAAATAGTCAATTAATACTGAACAAACATTAAATATTAATGCTATAACCATTAGATATGCATACATTGAAAATGAATAAATTATAATTGCAATCCAGTTAAGAGGAACAGTGAAAATATAAGATAATAATGAAAAAACCAATGTAAAAATCATATTTGAAAATAATACTTCAAATGAAAATTTAATATTCCTAGCAGGTTTACCAAATAATGCCATTAAAATAGTAATTTTAACTACTGAAGTAACAATATAAAGCATAATTATAACTTTAACGTATTCACTAATAATTCCCTGCAACTACATACTCTCCAAATATTATTCTAAGTCAATGAAATTTATAATTTTATAAACTTAAACTTCAGAATCTAATGCTATTCTAATGGCATTTTCTCTTAAAGTTCTTTGGAAATTCCTAATTACCTCATTAGCCATATAATGGTCTTGAACATCAGCTGATAAATGCATTCTACCTTCAAGATCGATTGTAGCAATGATACCTATATTCTCACC